>JBNJFN010000011.1:0-11482 GCA_051746885.1 Bacteroidota bacterium
AATGTTTAATATCAAATAATATGGAATATGGCAGACCAACAACTTAGTTACAAACCTTTTGTATCGTCAGAAACCCGTATGACTGAAATGACGCTGCGGGGAGTAATCATTGGTGTTGTTTTATCTATTGTTCTGGGTGCGGCGAATGCTTATCTTGGATTAAAGGCCGGTATGACCATAGCGGCCACCTATCCGGCTGCCGTCATCGGTATGGCCATTCTACGGGCCCTGAAGGGAACCATCCTTGAGGAGAACTTTACAAGGAGCATAGGTTCTGTAGGTGAATCTGTAGCCGCCGGTGCAATTTTTACATTGCCGGCTTTTTACATTAGTGGTATCTGGCCTGAGTTTTATACTGCCGGCCATTATATCATTTCGGTGCTGATCATGATTACCGGCGGTATGCTGGGAATCCTGTTTATTGCTTTGATTCGTCGTGTTATGGCAAATGATGCCTCATTGCCTTTCCCCGAATCCATAGCTGCTGCTGAGATCCATAAAACAGGGCAAACCGGTGCCGGATCGAAGTATCTTTTCTGGGCCATGGGATTGGGCGGATTGATAAAAGCTCTTGGAGAGTTTCGTTTGTTTATGCCCGTATGGGAAAAATTCGTTCAGTTTAAAACCCAGTTTATTACCGGGGCAGGAGAGGCCATTAAGGCTGAGGGAGGAATCCTCCTTGGTTCGCCGGGGTTACGACCTGCCTACCTCGGTGTAGGTTATATTATCGGCCCCCGTCTGGCTTCTCTGAACTTTAGCGGTGGCGTGATCGCCTGGGGCCTTTTAACACCCATCATTTTCTATTTTATTGGTCCCCATATCGACATGCAGGCATGGGCGCAATACCTGGTGGATCAAAATCTGGCCACCAATATGAATGAAGCCATGGCCCAGGTTAAGGATCCAATATTCCGGGTGAATGAGACCTGGAAAGCCATCGTTCGCCCCATTGCCATTGGGGGAATGTTGGTAGGAACCTTTTATACCCTTTATGGCATGCGTAAGAGCCTGGCAAGTGGTATCAAGCGTTCCGTTCAGGATCTGAAAGAAACGGCCCGGGGAGTTTCTACTACAGAAAGGGTAGAAAAAGACCTCAATTTCGGTTGGATCATGGCTGGTATCATTACAGCAGCCATAGCTACCTTCCTGATCACCAAATTTGTTTTTTATGCCGATTATACTTCTGCCATCATCGCTACTGTAGTGATGATTGTATTTGGATTTTTCTTTGCCGCCGTTTCAGGTTACCTTGTTGGTATTATCGGTTCAAGTTCCAATCCGATCAGTGGGTTAACCATATCTACAGTTGTAGTGACCGCCCTGTTGCTCCTTATTCTGGGAGCTGAAGGTGAAAGTGGAGTTGCCACCGTACTGGCAGTTGCTGCTATTATTTGTGTCTCGGCAGCCGTTGCCGGTGAAATGTTACAAGACCTTAAAGCAGGCCATGTTCTGGGAGGTACACCCTGGCGGATGCAGATCGGCGACCTGATCGGGCTGGTAGCTTCCGCCGCAGTGATGTTCATTCCCTTGTTCATTCTGCATGCAGGAGACATTGAAACCGGTAAACAACTCGGCTATGAAGGAGGCTTTGGCAGCCAGGAGCTGCCCGCACCACAAGCCAGCCTGATGGCAGTACTTTCCAAGGGAATCATTGCCGGCCAGATGGCTTGGGCCCTGATCGTGGTCGGTATTCTGATGGGTATCGGTTTTATACTAATGCGCGTACAAAGCCCTATGATCGTAGCAGTAGGCATGTATCTGCCCCTGGAAACCACATTTGCCATATTTATCGGTGGTATGATAAAGGGTATTATGCAAAATTACCAGAGGAAACAGCAATTTGGAGAAACAAGGAAAAATAAGGCCAATAACATCGGTCTTCTCCTTGCTTCCGGATTGATTGCCGGAGAAGCCCTGATCGGGCTGCTTTTTGCCGGTCTGGCATTTGGTCAGGTCGAAATCTGGCGATTTGCTCATCCTTCATTCCTCACCAGCATAGCCATCTTTGTTGTTCTGGGTCTTATTCTTGTAAGAATCCCAATGAGAAGATCTACGGCAAGTGATGTACCCGAATCACCCGAAGGATAAAGCTGACTGTATATAACCCAGATAACCGCCCGGATTTCCGGGCGGTTTCTTTTACAAAAGATATGACTGGGCTGATCTTTAAATGGCTTTATATGAGGATTTCGTTACGTTAAAAAGCAAATGGAAGAATTTTTTTAATTTTGAGACAGAAGTAAATTCAGAAAGTATATGGGGTTAAATTTTTTTCAGCGAAGAAAAATCCTTAAAAATTCCAATACACTGGAATTGCATCCTGTGCGTCGGCATGAACATGAGTTTACCAAAGATGGAAATATCTGTCTGATTGTCCCTAAATTTACAAAAAAGTGGATGCGGGAAATATTCATTCCCTCCCGGCGTAAAGCGCATTTTACCATTTATCTGGATGAACTGGGTTCAGCAACCTGGCTGGAGATTGACGGAGAAAAAACTGTACAGCAGATTTGCGATAAACTGAAGGAAAAGCTGGGAGATAAGATCAAACCACATCATGAAGTGGAGGACAGGGTGACCAAATTCCTTTCTCAGCTATACGAACAACGCTATATAACATTCAGGGAATTAGAAACAGAAAATGCCAAATCATAAAATATCGGAGGACACAATATGAGCGATATCAGAAATTTAGACCCCAAACCCCTTTGGGAAAACTTTTATGAACTCACCCAGATACCAAGGCCCTCAAAAAAAGAGGACAAAGTGGTTGAATTCATTGAAAAGTTCGGGAAAGACCTTGGCCTTGAAACCATCAAAGATGAAGTGGGCAATGTGATCATTAAAAAACCTGCTACCTCCGGGTACGAAAATAAAAAACCGGTGGTTCTCCAGGGCCACCTGGATATGGTACCTCAAAGTGATAAAGAATTTGACTTTGGAAAACAGCCCATTGAAGCTTATGTTGACGGAGAATGGGTTACTGCTGACGGAACTACATTGGGTGCCGATAACGGAATTGGTGTTGCTGCTGCCATGACGGTCTTGCAATCGAATGATCTGGAGCATGGGCCTATAGAAGCCCTGTTTACCGTGGATGAAGAAACCGGAATGACCGGCGCGAGCTCCCTGAAACCCGGTTTGCTGGATGCGGAGATTTTGATCAATATGGACTCAGAGGATGAAGGCGAACTGTATATCGGTTGTGCCGGAGGGTTGGAAACCAACGCCCGGTTCCATTATAAGAAAGAAACTTTACCCGCGGATACCAATGCATATAAACTTACAGTGAAGGGTTTAAAAGGAGGACATTCCGGCCTTGATATTCAGTTGCAGCGTGGGAATGCCAATAAAATCCTTAACCGGATGCTTTGGTATGCTACCGAAAAACTGGATGTCCGTATTGCCGGCATAGAATCAGGCAGTCTGAGAAATGCCATTCCCAGAGAAGGACAAGCAGTAGTGGTTGTGCCCAATTCCCAGTTCGGTGAGTTTAAGGAGTATGTGAATGATGTTACTGAATCCGTAAAAAATGAGTTGTCCCGGGTGGATCCCGATCTGAAAATAGAGCTTAACCAGACGGATAAGCCCGGTTTTATTCTGGATAAGAAAACTCAGGATAATATGGTAAGGGCACTATATGGCTGCCCTCACGGGGTTGTAAGAATGAGTGATGATATGGAAGGTCTTGTGGAAACCTCTACCAATCTGGCGGTGGTTAAATCAGAAGAAGATATGGTTTTTGTTCAGTCCCTTCAGAGAAGTTCCGTGGATTCCGCCAAAGAAGATCTCGGGAATATGATACGGAGCGTTTTTGAACTGGGAGGTGCTGAAGTATTACATGAAGGCGAATATCCCGGATGGAAACCCAATCCCGATTCACCCATTCTGAAAACGATGAAGGAAGTCTATAACAAGAAATTCGGGAAAGTACCTGAAGTGAAGGCTATCCATGCAGGATTGGAAACCGGTATTATCAGCCAGGCCTATCCCCATCTGGATATGATATCATTTGGCCCGACCATCAGTTATCCGCATTCTCCGGGAGAGAAAGTCAATATAGAGACTGTGAAGAAATTCTGGGATTTTCTGGTGGAAACCCTGAAAAGCATTCCGGAGAAATAAGATCACTATCACATTTGATACTTTCTCTAATAAACAACCTGTCAGCTTATTCCCCCTGGCAGGTTGTATAACTTGAATGGACTATGGAAAGATTTGCTGAAGCTTTTAACTACTTGTCCTCCTTTAGTAATACGGATGCCCGGCATTTTGTAAGGAGTTTGATGAAAGAGAACTATGCCGGAGCTGTGCTCACGCATCATCCGCATCCGGAACAGTTAAACCGGAATGAGGTACAGGAAAAATGCAGTGGATTTGTGGATCGGATCTTTGAGGAGATCAATGCGCTTGCAGATCCCGGGGATTTATTCCCCCTTTTCAACAGATTATCGCGGAATAGTAAGGAGAGACAAGATATTTGGTTCGACGAATTCCTGGAAGCCTATGAAAATTACAAGCACCGGATTAAGCTGGAGAACCGTTATCAACAGTTGAGGCCTTTTATTTATGGTACCTCGTATTGCGATGTGGGTTGTGGAGGAGGTGATCTGGTGGCATATATAAAAAGAAATCACCCGGATGTGGAAGAAGCTGCGGGGATAGATGTATTGGACTGGAGAAGCGATTCTGTTAAAGACATCATTGATTTTCAGATGCTGGATTTAACCCGTCCTGATGCTACAAGCAGTAAAGCCTATGATACGGTAACCTGCCTGGCTGTTTTACATCATATTGACAATCAAAGCGGGGGTCTTGAATATTTTCTGCGGAATCTTAAAACTGCCATAAAGCTGGATGGAAGGCTGGTTGTGGAGGAGGATGTGATGTTGTCTGAAGAGGAGATCAATGCTGATCAGACCATCAAAGAGCAGATTGATCAGAGAAGAACCCGTCAGCCAATGTTTGACAGGTTCCTCCATTTCGACCTGCAAACACAGCGTGACATTATCACCATAATCGACTTTTTGTCCAATACAATTGTAGTGGGGGTGCCTGAGATGCCATTCCCATGCAGTTTCCAAACCCTGAACGGGTGGAGAGTGCTTTTTGAAGAGAAAGGCTTTGCCATAGATGAAATCAGAGTAGAGGGCTTTGTGCCCCACCGGTTCAATCAGTCCTCCCACGTTATTTTTGTACTGGGGAAATAATGTCTTGCGAACCAGCCCGCATTGAAAACAACTTGATTTATTTAGCAACAAAGAAGAAACTTTTAACTCTTGCACTGGCCTATCACCTCCCTTTTTTCAAGGGAGGTAAGGGAGGGTAAGTCAACTCAGAAGATTCAAAATAATTTGGTATTATCTGCCAAATATTAGAAATAATAAGTTTCTTGTTATATTTGTACCTATAATTCTACTAAACGAAATTCGATACTCTATCTGGTTAGTTTCTTGTATTTGATCCGCCTGGGTATGATTTCCCCTCCCAACCGTTTTTTGAGGTTTTCCTCGTATTCACTAAAGGTACCTTCGAAGAACCGGACTGAGGAGTTCCCCTCAAAAGCCAGAATATGGGTGCAGATCCTGTCAAGAAACCAGCGATCGTGGGAGATTACAATGGCACATCCGGCAAAGTTTTCAATACCTTCCTCCAAAGCCCGCAAAGTGTTTACATCAAGATCATTGGTGGGTTCGTCAAGTAGCAGCACATTGGCTTCGGTTTTCAGTGTCATGGCCAGATGTAGCCGGTTTCTCTCCCCGCCGGATAACACTCCGATTTTTTTCTGCTGATCGGGTCCGGTAAAGTTGAAGCGGCTTACATAAGCCCTTGCGTTAATCGATTGTCCGCCCATCTCAATGGTATCCTCACCTCTGCTTATCACCTCGTATACCGTTTTTTCCGGATCAATGTCGGCATGTTCCTGGTCCACATATCCCAATTTAACGGTATCGCCAATAATCAGCTCACCGGCATCGGGTTCTTCTTCGCCCAGAACCATTCTGAACAGGGTGGTTTTGCCTGCTCCGTTGGGCCCTATAACTCCCACTACACCTGCCTGGGGAAGGTTGAAGTTCATGTTTTCAAACAGCAATTTTCCCTCATAGCCTTTTGAAACATCAATTGCTTCAATCACTTCTTTACCCAGGCGCGGACCATTGGGAATGGGAATTTCCACTTTGGCTTCTTTTTCCTTAATATCTTCGTTAAGCAGGTTCTCGTAATTGTTCAGACGGGCCTTCCCTTTGCTTTGTCGCCCTTTAGGTCCTTTCTTGCTCCATTCTAGCTCGCGACGGAGCGCTTTCTGCCTTTTGCTTTCCTGTTTTTCTTCTTCGGCCAGCCGGTTTATCTTTTGTTCCAGCCATTCCGAATAATTTCCCTTAAAAGGAATGCCTTCTCCTCTGTCGAGCTCAAGTATCCACCCGGCCACATTATCCAGAAAATAGCGGTCGTGTGTTACAGCTATTACCGTTCCACTGTACTGTTGAAGATGTCTTTCCAGCCAGTGTACCGATTCCGCATCAAGATGATTGGTGGGTTCATCCAGGAGCAATATATCGGGTTCCTGTAACAGCAGTCTGCACAATGCAACCCTTCTTTTTTCCCCACCCGAAATAACGTGGATGGGCGTATTCCCTTCAGGTGTACGAAGGGCATCCATAGCTAGCTGAAGCCTGGAATCCAGATCCCAGGCATCCCGTTGCTCAATTTTTTCCTGTACCTTGCTCTGTTTTTCTATGAGCTTATTCATTTTATCCGGGTCATTCATGACCTCTTCATCCATAAACTGATTGCTAAGCGCTTCATATTCCTTTAGTAAGTCGGCAGATTCCTTTACACCTTCCTTCACTACCTCTTCAACTGTTTTATTTTCGTCCAGTTTAGGCTCCTGGGGTAAATATCCTACCGAATATCCGGGAGAGAAAGCCACTTCCCCCTCGTATTCCTGGTCGAGTCCCGCAATGATCCGGAGCACAGTGGATTTGCCGGCACCATTCAGTCCCAGAATGCCGATTTTCGCTCCGTAAAAAAATGAAAGATAGATGTTTTTTAATATTTGTTTTCCTTTTGGTGTCTGCTTGTTTACATTCACCATCGAAAAAATTACCTTCTTATCTTCTGGCATAGATCTTAATTAATTTATGTACCAACTGGGTTCTTTTATTTATAATTATGCGAAATTAGTGAAAATTAAAGAAGAGCCATGAGGTTCGTTCAGTTATTGAACATAGTGATTGTTTAAACACCACCAGTATGGAATCGATTAAAAGATTCAATTTTTTAACATCCGGGATTTAAACAATTAGTCTGCTTACTTGTAAAAGTAATATGTAACCTGGATTATTCTTGAATAATTCGGGGTAAATGACAAACATATACGGAATGTCATTTATAGACTTTTCCAATAGATTGTAGTTTAAACCAAAATCCTATCGTTATGAAAAAGACCAGAATCTTACCAATTGTCCTATTGTTTTTAACCGCTTTTGCAGGTTGTTCTCAGGCATTTAATGAAGAGGATACTAAAAATTCAGAATCCAATGGGAATAATGCGGATCTGGATCTGCCTCCGGGTTTTGAAGCGGTGGTTGTTGCAGAAGATTTGGGTACAGGAAGACATCTGGCAGTTAGAGACAACGGAGATGTCTATATGCAGCTCCGTTCCAGCCACGATAAAGGTTCTACGGTAGCCATGCGGGATACCGACGGTGACGGCAGCGCCGATGTGATTGAGTATTTCGCCGATCTTCCCGGCACAGGGATAGGAATACATGATGGCTATCTGTACACCAGTACCACCACCACCGTTCAGCGTTTCGAGTTTCAGGGAGATCAGTTGGTACCGGAGCTCGACCCTGAAACGGTCATTGAGGATTTTCCGGACCAAAATCAGCATGCGGCCAAACCGTTTACCTTTGACGGCAACGGTAATATGTATGTTACCGTAGGTGGTCCCTCCAATGCTTGTATGGAACAGACCCGTACCAAGGGTTCTCCCGGCCAGGACCCCTGTCCCCAATTAGAACGGCATGCAGGAATATGGAAATTTGGTGCAGATTCTCCCGGACAAACTCAGGCTGAAGACGGAGATCGTTATGCCACCGGCATACGCCATGCCGTAGCACTAAGGTGGAACCCCGTTGTTGATGAGCTGTATGCGGTTCAGCACGGGAGGGATCAATTGTCGCAGTTCTTCCCGGATCTATATAGTAATGAAGACAATGCCAAATTGCCGGCCGAAGAATTTCTGCTTGTAAAGGACGGATCAAATTTTGGCTGGCCCTACTGCTATTACAATCAAATGAAGGAAAAAAAGGTGTTGGCCCCTGAATATGGCGGTGACAGAAGTAAAGTGGGTCGCTGTGCGGAAATGGATGATCCCATAATGGGATTTCCCGGTCATTATGCACCCAATGACGTGCTTTTTTATACCGGCGATCAGTTTCCCGATAAATACAAAAATGGCGCATTTGTAGCATTTCACGGCTCATGGAACCGCGCACCCCAGGAACAGGAAGGGTATAATGTGGTTTTTGTTCCCTTTGACGGAGAGAAACCTTCAGGTGACTGGGAAGTTTTTGCCGATGATTTTGCAGGGGTGGATAAAATCGAAAGCCCTGGTGATGCCAAATATAGACCAACGGGATTGGCTGTTGGCCCCGATGGTGCACTGTATGTCTCCGAAACAGAATCAGGTAAGGTATGGAAAATCATGTATACAGGTGAATGATTTTCTTTATTTTTTTTGTCATCCTGATTTAAAATCCTGAAAATATGAATAAAATAATAAATATTGTGGCTTTATCCGTAGCCATGGTCATGGTTGGCGGATTGGCCTTGAATGTTAACAGTAATTATCTTCAGAATACGGAGATGAGCCCCGATTTATATGTTTCAAACGACAGCCTTGGCGAACAGGTATATGTAAAACACTGTCTGACTTGTCACCAGAAGGATGGCTCGGGAGTTTCCTCTATGTACCCTCCTGTTTATGATAATCCAAGGGTGAAAGGTGATAAGGAAAGACTTATAAAAATTATTCTCGAAGGACAAAGTGGTAAAATTGAGGTACATGGCAAGTATTACAATGGAGTGATGCCCCCATTCAAAAATCTTTCAGATGAGGAAGTAGCCAGTGTGTTAACCTATATGCGCCGGAATTTTGACAATGATACTACAGACATAACCACTGAAGAAGTGAAAGCGATTCGGGATACTTTATAACCGTTTACCCGGCCATTAAGCAAAAACCATTGACTCTGGCACTGACCCATCACCTCCCCTTTTCAAGGGAGGTAAGGAAGGGTACGCCATATAACCGGAAAGTTATAATTGTATAATGAGGTGAGCCAATATACCTGATAACTGAAAATCTGCTAAATGCAATTCGAGGTGATTGCACTAATCATATATAATTGAGATAACAAACTTCAGATGATTCAGTGTATGAACTTTTCTATGATATTCACTTTTTAAGGGATTAATAGACTGAATTTCTATAAAGGGATTTTCATTAAAGAATTTGTTGACCTTTTTTTCGAAATCGAAAATTCCTTGAGCGTGAATGGTATGTTCTTTCATGAAAACAAAGTTTGAAATCTTTTATATATAGGGAATTTACGGGAAAAATAAAAAAAAGTTTATCGGGGAAGCAGCAAAATTAACCTGTATCATTCATAAATCCCACTGAAAATAACGTCATATGGCTTTCCAAATATTTTAAGAATTTTTTTCAGTTTTTAGCAAAGTTCTGCTATACTTTAATTCCAAATTTTTAGTAAGCCTTTGGGCCGATCGTAAAAATCATTTGGTTAATATACTATGTCATGTGGTTCAAAAAAATAAAGCTAAACGACTTAACCGTGAGCATGGTACTTGTCATCAGGTTAAGAGAAATTTGTTTGCAGCTAAAGCTGCGGTAAAAATAATTCGGGTTAAACCCCTCCACATTTTTTTCGATTTTAACGTATTTATCCTACTTTTGTTAGGTTAACAGGATGGACCCCATCAAAACAGGCTTGGAAATGAAAAATGAAGTTCGTCAGGATATAGAAAGCATGATAGAAACAGATAACCTGGAAGGATTGTTGAAAAAAGCCGGTGAATTGCACGGCCACTATTGCAGTCATTTGGTTTATGGAGTGAAGGCCGGGTATCATGCTCTGAAAAATTTGGGTGCCGGAAACATCGGCATGGAAGAAGTAATTACAATTATAGAAACCAACAATTGCTTTTCGGATGGAATCCAAATGGTCACCGGTTGCACCTTTGGGAATAATGCTTTGATCTACCGGGATTATGGAAAGACTGCAGCTACCGTTTCAACAAGGGACGGAAAAGCCCTCCGACTGGTTTTAAAACCATCATTCCAGGAATCAAGAAAGGATGTGTACCCTGAAGCCATGGAAATATTTGACAAACTGGTGGTGCAACGACAGGAAGGGACTTCTGAGGACTATGAAAAAATGAGCCGGTTGTGGAGAGAGATGGCATTTAAGGAGCTGACCGTCCCCATTGAAGAAATGTTTAAAATCGAAAACCTGAACATTGATATACCTGAATTTGCACCTATGTTTGATAGTGTATTGTGTGAATCGTGCGGTGAAAATGTTATGAAAACAAGGATTGTTGAGACTTCAGGCAAAAACTTGTGCATTCCCTGCGCCCATGCAGGCTATTTGGAGTTGAACGGCAGCGGCATGCTGTCAAAAGAGATGGGCACTGAATCCTGAATTATTAGAAAAATCAATTTAATATTTTAAGACCAATGAAGATCAAAAGGATGGTATATGTTTTGTCATTATTAACTGCTGTTATGGTATTCACTGCAACTTTAACCTCCTGCACAGGCCCCGGTAAAAAATCAGAAGAAGAAAAAAGTGCTCAGGAGACCTGGGCAGAAAAGCTGGGTTATCCTTCGGAAAAAAAGGTCCTCATTCTTCATGCCGACGATGCCGGTATGTGCACTGAGGCCAACGAAGCTGTTAAAGAGATGCTTGAAAAGGACTGGATTCAATCCACTTCGGTTATGACACCCTGCCCGGTATCAGAGGATATGCTCCGGTGGGCGAAAGCTCATCCCGGAGAAGATGTGGGAATCCACCTGACCCTTACCAGTGAATGGGAAACATGGCGTTGGGGACCGGTGAGCGATAGGGAAGAAGTACCGGGTCTGGTCGATCCGGAAGGCAAATTATGGCACAATGTGCCCCAGGTAGTGGAAAATGCCAGTGCAGAAGAAGTAGAGAAAGAAATCCGGGCTCAGATCGAAAAAGCCATTGCTCTTGATTATAAGCCCGATCACATTGATACCCATATGGGAACCCTTTACGCAACACCTGAATATGTGAAGGCTTTTTTCAAGGTAGCGGAAGAATACGGAATACCTGCCAATGCCATTGATCTTTCGAATCCCGATGTTGCCGATAAATACAAAAAACAGGGATATCCCATAACGGACGAAGTCATTCAGATCATGGAA
>JBNJFN010000011.1:11582-24090 GCA_051746885.1 Bacteroidota bacterium
ATACCTGCCAATGCCATTGATCTTTCGAATCCCGATGTTGCCGATAAATACAAAAAACAGGGATATCCCATAACGGACGAAGTCATTCAGATCATGGAAGACTATTCTTTGCCCAAAGTGGACAATTTTACCAGCGCGCCCAAAGGATCAACATATGAGGAAAAAGTTGAAAATTTCAAAAAATTGGTTCAGAGTCTTCAGCCCGGCCTTACGGAGATCATCTTTCATCCGTCGGAACAATCCGAAAACCTGAAGAATATCACCAATTCCTGGCAGCAAAGGGTATGGGAAAAGAAGATGTTTGGAGATCCCGAACTGCAGCAATTTTTTGATCAAGAGGATGTCATCTTCACCAACTGGAAGGAGATCATGGAAAGATTCAGGCAGCAGAACCTGTAAACCTGCCTGCTTATTTTTTTATTGATGCTTCCCGCATAGCCTTAAGATTCTCAGGAGGAGTATTGACTGTTATCTCGCACCCGGCTGAAAGCATGTAGTTGCGGTGTTTTTCATTGTTGACAAGTGTCCCGGACATTTTTTTCACTTCCTCATAAGATCCGTTCTGGATCTCCACAGGATTGATGTTGCCGCAGCGGATTACTTCCGGCCCCACTATATTATAAGCCTCTTCCAGATTCACCTGCCAGTCCAGATCCAGAATATCTACCCGGAGATCTTTGATTTCACTTAGCAGATGGGTTATATCGCCGCAGATATGCAATTTTACCAGACCACCCTGTTCATGGATAAAGTCAACAATTTCCTTCTGGCGGTCTTTGACATAAGTTGTATAGGTGTTTGGATCAATCTGGGAACAGATGGCATCCCCCATGCCGATGATATCGCATCCGGCTTCCAATTGAGCCTTGGCAAAGTCTTTGGCTGTAACGACGCATTTGTCCAGAAGACTATTGGAAAAATCCGGATCGGTCATCAGTTGCATAAGCATTTCCGAAACACCGGCAAGATCTGCAGCTTCGGCAAGCGGGCCCTCTATCCAGCCTATAACCGGTACTTCTCCCTTCAATATTTGCTGAAAGTATTCGGCGCCTTTGATACGGTCATGGGTGCGTTCGGCTTTATAAACATCAGGGTTCCTGAGTGCCTGAACCTCTTCATAGGAAGTAACGATCTTTGCATTGCACCGGGGTACAGCCTCAGGCAGGAACTCTACCGGCGCACCGAAAGCTGAAGTCTCCCGGTAGGGATCCGAAATTAAACCCACCATATCGGTATCGAAATCTTCCATTACACGAACGTTGGATTCAACCAGTACCTTGTAGTCAGAAGCCAGCTCACCGTATGTATGGCCGGCATAACGGGCAGCAAAGTGCATCACGATCGGACGGAACAATGTGCGGTCAATATGTTCGCCCTTTAAAAAACTGGAAAACCTCTCTTTTTTGTTCATAAACTAATCTGATTAACAATCTATACAAAAATTATGGCTATATAGAGCAGAGAGCGCTGGATGTAACTCTCTATATCATTGACAATGTTCTGTTAACCCGTTTCTAACTTAAAATGAAATGGACAGATGCTATTTCTGACCCTTGTAATATTCCGAAATGCTCCTGATCAGTATTTTTCCCGAACGAAGGTTGTCTTCCCTGGTATAGATGTTGCCGGCGCCTTCGCAAAGCACGGAGCTAATGTCAAACTGTTTGTGTGGTCCTGCCGACCAGCTTACATAACCATAGCCTGGTTCACCCTCACGAATATCCAAATCCTCAATGAGGGTGTCAGGGTCATGGCTGCGTATGATATCCCGGAATTCGGTCCATTCTGCCACTTCTTGTCCAATCTCCGGTCCGGGCCTCAGCAAGGGTTCCACCGGTCCCTGCCAGGTATGCATCGACCAGAGGGAAGTAACGGGTGCCTCGGAATTCATGAGCTGCTCAAGATCCTTTTGGCAGAGATAGGCTTCATGGGCCTGTTCTGTGGAGTCAGCTCCTTCCGGCCGGTAACTCCGGTTCATATCCACACCCTCCGCATTGACACGGTACCATCCGTGGGATGGCCCATCGGGGCTCATCATCGGAATAAAATGACAGACCGAACGTTTCCTGAATTCTGTTGCTTCATCGCTGAGTAACCATTGTATCATCCCGATCATGCGCCACTGGGAATTGTGTTCCCCCGGGTGTTGATTGGCAAAGTAATGAACCCAGCGTTCTTCACGGGGATGCTGACTGTCGGTATCGGTGATTTCCAGACGGTACAGGTTTCGCCCATGGATGGATTGGCCGACTACATGCACCTTCACAAAAGGACTGGAGCGCCATTCCTCGATCATCCCTTCGAGCTTTTCATAGGAAAGGGGTACCTGGGTGCCGCAGTAAACCTGATCCTGGTTAAAAGTCGGGAAAATGAGTGAGTCCAGTTCGGGCGATTCCTGATGACCGTTTTCCCAATGAATGGGCTGCCAGTTATTTCCATCGTAGGACCACGACTGGAAATATTCGTTGAATGAATAATTAGGAGGTCCCTCCACCACAAGCCGCAGGGAATTTCCTTTGGCGTGCCGAAGAATGCGAAAATTCAGCTTGTTCGGCCAGTCCGGATGCTCCGGTGCATGACCCAGCTTAACCTTAAAATAATTGGTGCCCAGTTTTTCAATGGTGGTGCCTTCCGATCCCAATGGACCTTCAAAACTGAAATCATCTTCTGTAATCTCCTGTGGCCCACAGGCCGACAACGTAAGAAGTATTCCTAAAAAGAATGCCTGAATGAACATTTTGTCGATTTTTTTGTTATTTTTTAACTTTTGACTCATACAAATGATTTATTACAGATGAAACGTAAATGTTCTGTTAATGTGAAATTATTGGGTTAAAATTTTTCCGTATTGAATGTACCAATATAATAAATTTTCTTTAAAGAAGTTGTAAATGTATAACCCTAAAAACATATAATATGAAGAAATTGACCTTATTGCTGGTATTATTAATTGGCGCTGTTCAATTACAGGCCCAGGATGAACTGGAAACAAGTCTTTTATTTGGCCCGGGGTATATCAATAATTCAATGGGTATGACCCTGCAGAATGAAGTGATCTATTCATTTCATGAGGAATTCGGTACCGGTTTAAACCTTACTTATACCAACATCTATGAAGGATTGAAGAATGAAACCCGGAGCTTTGAGAGCTTTGAATCGGTGAATAGCTACCAGGAGATCAGTGATCAATCCTTGTATTCTGTGGGAATAAATGGATATTATACACCACTGGATACTTACGGACACCGGATCATCCTGGGAACTGGCTTTAGCTTTAATTTTCAAAGCGACACCAAATCTTTTATTGATGCATCGGATGGTGCAACGACCCTGAGTATTGGTAACGACAGACTCAGTGACATTGGCCTGAATCTGGCTGTGAAGTATACTTACAATGTAACCGACCAGTTCATTATTGGTATCAATGGATATGGAATTTTTTACGAGAATTCAAGTGAATCCGTTACCCTTTCCCTGGGCTATAGGATTGGTGGAGAGGAATAGCCCCGGCCACAAATTGATTTCGTTGGCCTGGTAGGGTTAAGCGGCTTTTTATACATGCCGAACCATTATTGATATTATCAAAAGGTTGAATCCGGTCCTCATTTCCTTGCAGACCGGATTCAACCTTTTTGCAGAAGCGCAATGGATCCCCACGTTTCAAGCACTTATTTATTTAGATCTTGTCCATAAAGTCAGATGCTGGTTGAAAATTCTAGACAGACTTTATTTAAAAAGCACCATGGTAGACGTCTGATTAATATGCCCTATATAGCTCTCCCCATAAGTACTGAATCCTACAGTGGGCACAGATTTAAAGATATTTCCGTAATCCTCGGTTTGGTTTTTATCCTTTAGCTCCAGGGTCCTTAAGATGCAGTTAAAGTTTACAACGGCTGAGACTTCCCCCATTTCGTTCATTTTCCGGTTTAGCGCATCTCTTGTATATTCCACAATATTGCCGGAATTAAGTATTTTTAGTTGCATGCCTTCCTTAATGGAACAATAGAAATAAATGTCCTTACCATCTGTTCTCTGGGGGCTCCTGACAAAGAAGTCATCCTGGAAAACAAGACCAACCGGGTGGGAGAAGAATGCATCGGCCACTTTCTCTTCAGGAACACCGACCAGTTCCGCATAAGCTTTTGTAGCCGGTTTGTTGTTGATCTCATATACTTTTCTTTGGGATTCATCTGCTTTTGTTACAACCACATCTTTGTCAGTGGCCTGGAAACTCTGGGTTTTAAGGAAATCGAATTTGGCCTTGCTTTTGATTAAAACCAGGGCCGCAGCATCCGTGTAAGTCTTGCCATTGGCATAAACATAAGTTTTTTTGAAGGCTAAGTCATCTCCGGCAGAACCTCCTACAAAGGTTACATTGGTCAGATCGCCGATGCGGTCGTTCACTGCTTCTTCCTGGAGGCTTAGTCCGTCAATAAGCACCATGCCTAGATATTGGTCGGGCGACAGATCATGAGACGAAATGCCGAAATAATTACCAAACGATTCAAAGGCAGCATCTATCTGATTGTTATCTGTGTTTAGATTTTCGAGCACTTCTATTTTGCAGTCGCCGATGATTTCCGGTCCAAAAGCCATGGCAACAACGGATTGATCCAGCATCTCACCTGTTACGATCTCACCGGATGAGCTGCAGCCTATGGTTGGCACACCGGCAAAACCATCCTGTATTTCAGCGCTGATATTTTGCGGATCCATCGATGGCGAGGCAAAAAATAGTAAAAGCCGCGTATCAAAGTCGCCTATCTGTTGTTTTATATCTTTTACTGAGTCTTTAATATTTTCTTTTGTGGAATAAGCTGTTTTAACTTTCATAATTGAATCATTTTGTGGTTGTTAAATTGATATTGAATTGTTCCGCTACTTCTTCTATTTTGGATATTAGCTCATCAGTATCGGACGTTTCATCTGTAATATCCTCAGGATTGATGCCTTTGAACATGAGTTTCATTTTGATGTTGGTGATTTGAAAATTATTGCCCTGGGCTTTCTTTTCAATCAATTCATCAATCATTTTTTTGGCTTTTCCCATAAATTTATTTTTAAATGGTTAAACATTAATTTATATTTTAATTCAGATTGAATGCCGGGTTTTACCTTTAAAATCTTTATAAACGTAGTTTAAGTATCCAACAACATAATTTGATACGTAGGTTAGGAATTTAGGTTTCAGTCTCTCTTCCCAATATAGGGATGTTTGATAAAGTATACAAAAAAGTTGACGATTGCGGGCTTATTTTTGATGGAGAATGTAGCTAAAACTTCCCGGCAAGAAGATTTCCCGGAATTGAGTAAAGTTCAGATAATCAAGCCCCAACGCTTAGATGAATCACCTGAATACTTAGATTGAGAATCTGAATACTTCGAAGCCTTACCTGAACACCTCGACGTGTTACCCGAAGACTTAGATGTGTTACCCGAAGACTTAGACGTATTACCTGAAGACTTAGACGTATTACCTGAAGACTTAGAAGCCTTATCCGAAGACTTAGATGCGTTACCCGAACGCTTAGACGTGTTACCCGAAGACTTAGAAGCCTTATCCGAAGACTTAGATGGTTACCCGAACGCTTAGACATGTTACCTTAAGACTTAGAATTGTTACCTTAACACTTAGATGGGCTACCTTAACACTTAGAAACGTTACCTTAAGACTTAGATGGGTGACTTTAACAGTTAAAAATGTTAAGCTTAGGGTGAATTCCCAATTTCTTCCAACTTGATTTATATGTGTGATTTTTGAATCCTTTTAAGGAAATGGCAAATTCAGGAGACACATAACAATATGGTAAATTTCTGGGATTATGCGCATTGGCGGGATAAATTCCCTGAAAGGGAATCATAACGCAGCCCAGTCCCGCAGCTGCGGGACTGGGTAAAGGAGACCCAAATGATCAGAGTCCTGAAGGGGCGAAAGAAAGTATTTCTTATGCCCTTTCAGGGCGTTAATATACTGGTCTGCAAAAATTCCCAGGGCGTTGCCCTGGGCTATAATCTTTAACGCTTTCAGCGTTTTTTAAATATATGGATTAAAATTTCCGCCAGTATTATCCCGGAATGTCCCATGTCAACTTCTGAATGTTGGTTCTATAAAAGCCCAGTGATATTTATTGCTCTATTGGAAGAAATTGGGAATGCACCCGACTTAGATGGGTTACTTTAACACCCGAACAGTTTGACGGGACGCGATAGCTATCGGGTGACAAAAGAGTTTGAATGTTGACCAAAAGGCGCAAATCGCCATATTAGGAGAGAGCGATTCCTTATCTTTTGGCCTTTCCTTCCACAACAATCACGATTTCCCCTTTGATCTTCTTCTCTGAGAAATGTTCGATCAGTTTCCCGAGTGTCCCGCGTACATTTTCTTCATGGATCTTGGTCAGCTCACGTGATACCGATGCCCTGCGCGATGCTCCGAAGTATTCCGCAAGCTGCTGGAGGGTTTTTAACAGCCGGTAGGGTGATTCATACAGTATGAGGGTCCTTGTTTCTTCCGCCAGTAATTCCAGTCTTTTCTTCCTGCCTTTCTTGTGGGGCAGGAATCCTTCGAACACAAACCTGTCGCAGGGCAATCCCGAATTGATAAGGGCCGGGATGAAAGCCGTGGCCCCGGGCAGTGTCTCCACATCCACACCCTTGCTCAGGCAGGTTGAAACCAGGAGGTAACCGGGATCGGATATGCCGGGGGAGCCGCTGTCGCTTACCAGGGCTGCTGTTTCATTATTCTCCGTGAGTCGCTGAACCAGTGAATCCGTCTTCTGGTGCTCGTTGAATTTATGGTGCGATTCGATCCGGTTCCGTATCTGATAGTGATCCAGCAGCTTTTTGGTGTTTCGGGTGTCTTCGGCCAGAATGAGGTCAACCTCCCCGAGTAGCCTGACAGCCCTGAAGGTTATGTCTTCCAGGTTACCAATGGGGGTAGGGATTATATAAAGTTGAGCCATGGAAAAAACTGATTGTATATTTTAATGACTATTGGAACAAAACTGATTAAATTCCAAATAACAAGCACCAAATAACAAATACCTGCCCCGCCGGCAGGCGGGGAATTCCAATAATCAATTTTTAAATGACCGAAACGGGAAGGCTTGGGTTTGTAATTTTGTTCATTGAATTTTGGTTATTGTTTGAAATTTGTGATTTGTGATTTGGAATTTATTACGCATTCCGGATTGTATATAGAATATCCCATTTTAATCACGCCCTGCTATTGTTCTGAAACAAATCTCCTTCTTACCAATTCCATAAACCTGATCACTTCCGGTTTGTCCTCATCCCAGTTGAAACGCTCACGGATATATTGTTCGGCTTCTTCGTAGCTGGGCATCTCATTGATGATTTGTATGGCCTCATAATAGACATCTTTATTGCCATCAAAAAGTTCCCGGATGAAAAGAAACCGGTCATTCAGTCCGATGGCCTTATTAAGATCCCGGATGGGCTTAGCCTGTATTTTGGAAGAGAGGTTGTTCTGCGGTTGTTTCCTGGCCAGGCTGTCATGCATGGAGGATTTGATATTGTAAAATCTGTCCGCCAGTATCTCAGGTATGTCTTCCTTGTCGGGCCTGTTAACGGTTTTACTTTCCTCTACCGACTGATCTTCATACTGTATTCGGTTGGTGGTTTCATCCTCTTCCGTGGAGCTTGTCTTCTTTTCCTCTTTTTCCTCCTCTTTGGGAGTTTCTGTGATTTTTTCTTCTTCTTTCTCCTTCTTTTTTTCTTTTTGGGTCTCTTCCTGAGCGGGTTGTTTATCCTCTACAGGCGCTTGGGCTGGAGTATGTTTCTGTTTCGCCGGTTCCTGTTTCTGCTTTCCCTGCTTCTCCGGTTGATCTGCTGACTGATAGTCGAAGGGAACTTCTTCGGATTGGGTGGCAGGCGCTTCGTAGGGATAATTCCGGTCGATCTGTATGAGTTCATTATACAAATGGCGTACCTTTTCTGTGAGGATGTCCATTTCAATCTTGGGAATGCTCCGGACGTTTTTGAAATCAACCGTATAATTCTCAATTTCCCGGATATTCTCTAATATCTTGTCAAGTTTTTTGTTAAAATCCATAATTTTGTTGTATTTTATGGTTGTACAAAAATAACGAAACTATCAGGAAAATTTGATATAAATGAATACGAACCTTTATGCCGGAAATACTGTATATAACAATACAGCCTTTACAATCTATTTATCAAATGTTTCGTTAACATTAAAAAAGAGATTATGGGAAATACAAGAAGATCCAAAGTGCTGAGAAAAGAAAAGATAATATGGGATTTCATATACTATCCCCATCGCTCTGCGCCCTGCGCTCTTTGCTCTGCGCTTCAAATCTTAAACAATGAGACACAAATTTAAGTCAACCAGATAAACTTCAGTCCTATGCCTGATTATACCATTACCGACCTGGCCCACCACACTTTCGGGAAATTGTACCGGGGGTCCGATGCGATTATCCGCCATCTTGCCACCGATAGCCGAAGGATATTTTCTGCTGAGGATACGGCTTTCTTCGCCATTGAGGGTGACCGGCATGATGGGCACGAGTATATACCCGGATTGTGGAAAAAAGGGGTGAAAAATTTTGTTGTATCCCATCTTCCGGATAAGATGGAAGGATATCCACATGCCAACTTTGTTAAGGTTCATTCTGCATTGGGCGCTTTGCAGCAATTTGTTGCTTATCACCGGAGTCAATACGATTATCCCGTTATAGGAATTACCGGCAGCAACGGAAAAACCATTGTTAAGGAATGGATCCACCATGTTCTGGAAGATCAGTATAAGATTCTTCGCAGCCCGAAAAGCTATAATTCTCAGGTAGGGGTGCCGCTTTCCGTATGGAGCATGAGTAAAGAATACAACCTGGCAGTGTTTGAAGCCGGCATTTCACAGCCCAATGAAATGTACAGGCTGGAGAACATTATCCAGCCGGATATCGGAATATTTACCAATATTGGTGAGGCGCATCAGGAAAATTTCCGGGACCTGAACCAGAAGATCGACGAGAAGCTACAGTTGTTTGAAGAGTCAGAACTGCTGATCTACTGCAAAGATCATGAGCAGATTCATAAGCGCATTAAGGTGAGTGACCAGTTGAAGGACAAACAACTCGTGACGTGGTCACAGGAAGGGGACTCCGATCTGAATATTGAGAAGATCAAAAAAAGCAATACCCATACTACCATTGAAGGGATATATAACGAAAGGGAAGTGGAGATCATTATACCTTTTATTGATGATGGTTCTGTTGAAAATGCCATCCATGTGTGGCTTTTGATGCTACACCTGGGTATTGATGAAGGGTCGATTCAGCGAAAAATGGTTAATCTTCCGGTTATTGCCATGCGCCTTGAAATGAAAAAAGGAATCAACCATTGTACCCTTATTAACGACAGCTACAATTCTGACCTAGGATCTCTTGATATTGCCCTGAATACACTTAACCACCAGAATCAGCATGATAAAAAAACACTGATACTGTCTGACATCCTTCAAAGTGGAAGGGAGGAACGTGACTTGTACAATGAAGTGGCGGACCAGGTTCAACGGAATAAGGTGGACCGTCTGATAGGAATAGGGGAAGCCATATCTGCGAACCAGGATTGTTTTCAGTTACCGAAGAACTTTTATTCATCGACGGAACAATTTATGTCGGTTTTGCCGGAACAGAATTTCTATAATGAGGCCATTCTTTTGAAAGGTTCCAGGAAATTCCATTTTGAGAAGATCAGCCATGCCCTCGAAGAAAAGATGCATCAGACCTTGCTGGAAATTGACCTGGATGCCATGGTGGATAACCTCAATTATTTCCGTTCAAAGTTAAGGAACGGAACCCGGATAATGGCCATGGTCAAAGCTTTTTCCTATGGAAGTGGCACCTATGAGATAGCCAACATATTGCAATACCAAAGGGTGGATTACCTCGGTGTTGCTTTTGCCGATGAAGGAGTTACCCTTCGTGAGGCAGGAATCACCATGCCCATCGTTGTAATGAATCCGGAAGAAGAAAGTTTCGGGCTGATGCTCGATTTCGATCTGGAACCGGAAATATACAACTTCCATGTATTGGCTAAATTTAGGGAAATGGTGCACAATTATGGGGGCAAGCAATATCCGGTGCATATCAAACTGGATACGGGAATGAACCGCCTGGGCTTTAGACCCCGGGAGGTCGATGCCTTGGTGGATCAGCTCATCAATCAGAATTATCTGAAAGTACATTCGGTGTTTTCACATTTGGCTGCCAGTGATGAACCCACTCAGGATGCCTTCACAAGAAGTCAGATCAGCCTGTTTGAATCTCTGAGCGATAAGATAACGATAACACTGGGATATCCGGTGATACGCCATATAGTGAATTCTGCCGGTATCGAACGTTTCCCGGAATTCCAGTTCGATATGGTACGGTTGGGCATCGGATTATATGGCATCAGTGCAGTAGATCGGGATCAACTACGTAACATCAGCACATTTAAAAGTACCGTGACTCAGGTAAAAGAGGTAGATGAAGGGAGTACCATCGGATACGGACGAAAAGGCAAGGCCGACCATAATATGAAAATTGCCGTGGTACCGGTGGGATATGCGGACGGGTTTTGCCGGGCGCTGGGTAATGGAGTTGGCAGGCTTTATATCAACGGATATTATGTGCCTGTTGTGGGAGATATTTGTATGGACATGTGTATGGTCGACATCACCAATTGTAAAATCAAGGAAGGTGATGAGGTGATCGTTTTCGGTGATCAGATACCCGTTACCGAACTTGCCGAAAAAATGAACACCATCCCTTATGAGATTTTCACCGGCATCTCCGAAAGGGTAAAAAGGGTATATTATCAGGAATGAGGAAGATTGAAAAGTGGGAGCAAAATGTGGATTTTGATGCTTTGATCGATAAAGGACTGGAATAAACAGAGACGGTGAAGGCAGAACCGGGCACCGGCCTGACCACTTCCGGCGGTTAGATAATTGGGGTAGGGTATAAATGCCAGGATGAACCGAGAATCAAGAGGCAAGGGGAAAGATACAAGAATCAAGAGACAAGAGACAAGAGACAGGAGACAAGAGACAGGAGACAAGAGACTAGACATAAGAGAAAAGAGCGAAGATTCAGGAAACAAGAAACAAGATATAGCTCTTCTGAACTATAAGGATTATACGGTATTAAAACCGCTTGAAGAGGATCTGCTGACATCAGAACAGCTTACCGAAAAAGTTATGGAAGCTTTTGAAACGGTATATCCCCTGAATCAGTTTATCAATGAAGCCATAGCTTTTCATGCTGAAGATTAAAATTTGTAGCGAAGTATTATTATTGAAATGAGTCCGTTTCAAAAGGCTAATTTTTATGCACAAGGCATGGCTACTATCGTTGTTTATCAGTCCCTGCAATAATTTTGATGGCTTTGGCTGAGAGAGCCGGACCTTTTTTGAAATCTCACCACCGATGGGATAGCTGGTATAAGAAGAGATGCTGCCGGTAATGTAAAGACAAGAAAAGCCAGATGGATTTGAAGGCCGGCAGAACTTTGATGAAAATTATAAACAGGTATGCCCAGCAGGAAAAGCATCAAAAAATGCAGGCATTCGCTTCTTGTGGTTTTATTGCGTTTCAGGTTCCTTATTAAATAGATCACAAAACCTGCAAAAAGAGCCAGCATCAATATGATTTCTCCAATCCATAAAAAAGAAATTCCTTGTGGGTTCAATACCCGTGTGACTTTAGCAGGAGAAAAGTGCCATTCAGGGGAGAAAAGTAGAGAAATGTTGTTGATATGGAAGAGCCCCGGATGGAAGATGAGCACAAGAAGCACAGCAATTGATGAAGGAATCATATAAGGAGCGTTTTTGGGGTTGGTCAGCATGCCTGCAATAAGTATAACCGAAAGCATGGCCAGAATCGCATGGGTCAGAAAAAGATGGATCAGGAACACCACGATCAGGAAATAATTTTTTCGCATCAGGCTGAGGAATAAAAGCAGAAAAAAGATCATACCCAGAATCAGGTGGGGGTAATGGCTCAGGGTGTACCGTATGGAAGGGCTTATGACAGACCAGATCCCTACAAAGATCAGTGTATAGAGATGGAGTTTCAATTTTGATGAAAATTTCAGCAGTACGCAGGCCAAAGTACCTCCCAGCAAAGCAGTACCTATATTAAATGCGGTTAATGGTGATTGGGAAAGGTAGGAGAACAAATGATAGAAAAAAAATGTTAACGGACCGGCGGCTAAGACATTTGACTCTTTGCCGGATGTGTTTTGCATGAAAAGCAAATAAGTGTCTCTTTCGGATGCTGCAACGGCGCCCTCTGATGAGAGAAGGAGGTAATGAACTATGCCCGCCAGAACAAAAAATCCAAAATAAAAAAACGGCGACTCTGCCAGTTGTTTCATGTTTCAAATACAATTACAAGGTATTTTTTGTTTATTTTGTTTCTATCTTTGAACCATTTTCAAACCATTCTCTTCTGATTTCTGAAGGGTAGAGAATTCA
>JBNJFN010000012.1:0-24026 GCA_051746885.1 Bacteroidota bacterium
ACGGTACTGATCATGGAAATGATCGACAACATTGCCAAAGCCTATTCCGGGTTAACTGTTTTTTCAGGCGTTGGAGAAAGAACAAGGGAAGGAAATGACTTGGTTAGGGAAATGATTGAGTCAGGAGTAATCAAGTACGGGAAAGAGTTTCAGAAAAGTGTGGAAGCCGGAGGCTGGGATCTTTCCAAAATAAATCACGAAGAACTCCAGAATTCACAAGCCAGTTTGGTTTTCGGCCAGATGAATGAACCTCCCGGAGCCCGTCTTACTGTGGCTTTATCTGGTCTTACGCTTGCCGAATCATTTCGGGATCAAGGAACCAGAGAAGGTGGCGAAGGAAGTGATATTCTTTTTTTTGTAGATAACGTATTCCGTTTTACACAAGCGGGTGCTGAAGTTTCAGCACTTCTGGGGAGAATGCCTTCGGCTGTTGGTTACCAACCTACGCTGGCCACTGAAATGGGTGAAATGCAAGAGCGCATTACTTCTACCCGCAACGGGTCCATTACGTCTGTGCAGGCAGTGTATGTTCCTGCTGATGATCTTACCGACCCCGCTCCTGCCACAACTTTCACCCACCTCGATGCCACTACGGTTTTAAGCAGAAGAATCGCAGAACTTGGGATTTATCCTTCCGTAGATCCACTGGATTCTACCTCCAGAATTTTAACCCCGCAAATTGTAGGGGAAAAGCATTACAATGTAGCACAGCAAGTAAAGGAGATCTTACAACGGAATCGTGAATTACAGGATATTATTGCCATTTTGGGTATGGAAGAGCTTTCGGAAGAAGATAAAACAGTGGTACACAGAGCAAGAAGGGTGCAACGTTTTCTTTCTCAGCCTTTCCATGTGGCTGAACAGTTTACTGGTAAACCCGGGGTTTTGGTAAAGATTGACGATACCATCAAGGGGTTTGAAATGATCCTGAACGGAGAAGTGGATAAATATCCCGAATCGGCTTTTAGTATGGTAGGAACCATAGATGAAGCCATTGAGAAAGGAGAAAAAATGTTGGCGGGTCAAGAAGAATAAAATTATAAGCGTTGGACAATATATCATGAATTTAGAGATCGTTACACCCGAAAAAACCCTTTTTGAAGGGAAAGTTAGGTTGGTTCAGGTACCGGGGAGCAAAGGCCAGTTCCAGGTACTTCAGTACCATGCGCCGATTATTTCCACCCTTGAAAAGGGAACAATCAAAGTGGAAGAAACAGGAGGAAGCCCGCACTATTTCGATATTGAAGGGGGAATAATAGAGGTACAGAGGAACAGGGCGATCATTCTTACCGAAGTAGCCTGATATTCGTTTGATGTAATTTTCTTCGCAAAGGCACCATTTTTCTGAAAGAATCCATTCATGCAACCTGTTAAGTTTCTTGTACTACGGTTCAGTTCTATCGGAGATATTGTTCTGACTACTCCGGTTATCAGAGGGCTGAAAACTCAGATGGAAAATGCCGAAATTCACTTTTTTACCAAACCGGAGTATAAAAATATCCTGGAAGCCAATCCTTATATAGATAAAATTCATGTGCTTCAGCAAGATTTGGGAAAACAACTAAATGATCTGAAGTATGAATTCTATGATTATATTATTGATCTGCACAAAAACCTCCGCACAAAACGCATTATTTCACGCCTTGGGATAATCGATTTCACATTTGATAAATTGAATTGGAAGAAGTGGTATTATGTGAATTTTAAGGTTAATAAGCTGCCTGATAAGCATATTGTGGACAGATACTTTGAAGCCGTTGATATTTTTGATGTGGAAAATGACAAGGAGGGGCTTGATTATTTTATTCCTTCCCGGGATGAGGTGGATCTTACTGATTTACCTTCCCGGTTTAGGCAAGGATACATTGCTTTTGCCATTGGTGCCAAACACAACACCAAGAAAATGACCAGGAATAAGATCATTTCTATTATCACCAAAATTGGGTTACCGGTTATTTTATTGGGTGGGCCGGAAGATCAGGAAAACGGAGAAGCCATCGCCGGGCAAGCCGGTGATCTGGTATTGAATGCATGTGGCAGGTATTCAATTAATCAATCCGCTTCAGTAATCAGGCAATCAAGGGCGGTTATCACTCATGATACCGGCCTTATGCATATTGCAGCAGCCTTTCATAAGAAGATCATTTCTGTCTGGGGGAATACGGTACCCGAATTTGGTATGTATCCTTATATGCCCCATCCGGACTCCACCCTTTTTGAGATTCGGGGATTGCCCTGCCGGCCATGCTCGAAGCTGGGCTTTAAGAAATGCCCCAAACAACATTTTAGATGCATACTGGATATCAATGATCATGAAATAGCCAAAAAGGCCTTCGATTTGTATTCCAGGGGGCAATGAACGCTTAAACTCATGACTTTTTACTTTACCCTCTGTCTCCCCCTCTTCTTATTCCTGATGACTGCTGTTCACTGGTTTTGAGCTACATATCTACCCCGCAGCAGGCGGGAGGTACATACAAGGTACATAAGGATAAAACCTGCGGTTTTGAGGGTTGCCGGGTACTGATTTATAGCACAGAACTCAGGGCAAAGAGCTAAATGTAAAGAAAACAAAGCTTCGTATTCTTGCCCCGAAGGAGCAAAGCGGAAGCGTCGTCGCGTCCCCGGTCTCGCGTTGGGGGCATACTTAATGACTCCCAACCAATCATTTCTCCTTACTTATCACTCCCAAATTCCACCACCACTAATTCACTTAATCCAAGGCTCAATATGTGACTCTAAATTTATATTCCGTCTATTGTTGTAACATACCAACTTTATCATAAGTATTTAAAGATGTCTCTGTTTACCTGAATTGACCTCTTCCCTGCATGGAAGAGGTTTTATTGTTCAGGTAGTTCTCGTATTCTTCAGACAGTTCTTCCTGCCCGTATTCCCCGGTGATCTGGGAAAGCCTCTGCATGATATGTAAGCCCATGCGTTGTTCTCTTGAAATAGCATCGGCAAATGGCTGATTTAAATTGAAGTAGTAATCGAGTTCACTTTTTGTATATTCCGCGAATTCTTCAGCCAGTGCATTGGCCTTTTCTGTTGCATCAGCCCTGTAATACTCGTTAAGGATTTCCAGTGTCCACATGCCGTAAGGAAGCTGGTTGTGAGGTGTGAGCTCCATTGCCCTGTCAAGCGTTTCAACGGCTTTTTGTTTTTTGTCCTCGTCAATAAGTTTACGGGCTAACCGGGCAAATTTATTTCTGATACGGATCACATTGCTTGTTCGCCTGGAGGTATAATCCATATACACATCCGGATCCTGCATATTGCCATATTTGAAATCCTCCATAAGATTCTCGTACATGATCTCGGAATCTACTCTTCCCACATCAACTCTGTCTTTTGCTTCGGTTTCAATGGGCACCAGCCTGTAGGCAAATCCTTCCAGTTGAAGATAGTCACTTAAGCCCAGATTGGTCTCATCGCTTGGCGAGACAAAATAAACCGGCCTTTCCCAGTTGAAGTTTGCCAGCAGATCAAGCATCATGAGATCATTTTTCATAAGGTTGTCCCTGTTTACTTGCCATTTTATCTCATCTACGATTTTATCGGCATTTTCAGGTTTAACAATACCCTCGTTGACCACTTTGGCCGAGTCCACATTCAGGTTGAATTTTTTGGTGGGTATATAATTGACCTTTTGATCGCCGTAAGAAGAAAGCTGGGTTTGTTCATTGTCGCTGGCGACAAAATCCACCACCTGTTTTACATCCACAAATCCATCCACTTTATTGAGCATAGGTACCTGGTCCCTTGTGCCTTGTTTGTATTGGCTGCGTTCCATGCTGAAGGGTACAGGTTCGGAGTCATATGCCTTTCTCTTCATCTGATCGATATACCAATCTGTATTCAGGAGACTAAGATTTACCACCCTGACGTCGGTTCTTATGCCTTCCACTTCCTGTGCATACCAAAGCGGAAAAGTATCGTTATCGCCGTGTGTGAAAAGGATGGCATTGGGTGCGCAACTGTTGAGATAATTATACGCAAAGTCGTGGGCTATGTATCGATTGGATCGATCGTGATCATCCCAGTTTTCTTTGGCCATATTGGCAGGCACCAACACCAACGTAAGCAGTATGGCTGCTATGGCACTGAATACCTTTGGGGCTTTGTTTTTGAAGAAATTGTATATGCCCAGGACCCCGAAACCAATCCAGATGGAGAAGGCATAGAAAGATCCCGCATAGGCATAATCCCTTTCTCTGGGTTGTAGAGGCGTCTGGTTAAGGTATACAACAATGGCAAGCCCTGTAAAAAGAAAGAGCAGGAGCACCACGGTGAAATCTTTGGGGTGTTTTTTATAATGGAAAAAGAAACCTATGAGCCCCAGAATTAATGGGAGCATGTAATAGGTGTTTCTGGCCTTGTTGTTGCTGTATTTTTCAGGCAGATTGTCCTGATTGCCAATTCTTGCTTCATCCAGGGGCTTGATACCGCTCAGCCAGTTTCCGTTAAGGGGACCTCCGTGCCCCTGAATGTCGTTCTGCCGGCCGGCAAAATTCCACATGAAATACCTCAGGTACATGTGTCCTACCTGGTATTTGAAAAAGAATTTCAGATTTTCCCCGAAAGTGGGTACGGTTCTGGTTTCTTCCTCCCCGCGTCGGTTGGTAACAGTAACCTGTCTGCCTTCAATATCAGCCCATTTTTTGTATTCCTCCACATGATTGGACTGTCGGCTATACATTCTCGGGAAAAAGGTTGTAAACTGTTCATCATATTCATAATCGGGATTCAGTGAATACGATTTTACATATTCATCGCCTTCTCTGTCATAAGTATAAGGTTCCTCACTGTCAACTATAGGAGCGTTGTAATAAGGACCGGTAACCAACGGGTGTTGTCCGTACTGTTCCCTTTTAAGATAGTGATAAAGGGAAAATACCGTTTCAGGATCGTTTTCATCCATTGGGGGATCGGCAGCAGAACGAATCATGAGCATTGTATACGATGAATAGCCTATAATGACCACGGTTAAACCGAGGAGCAATGTGTTGAGGGTAACCTTTTTCAGTTTATGGGTGTAATGCAGACCCCAGGCCAGAAGGGCTGCAATAACCAAGACAAAAATGATATTTCCTGTGTTGAAGGGAAGCCCGAGGGCGTTGATAAAAAAGAGCTCGAAACCGGAGGCAAGTCTTACAATTCCCGGGATAATAATAAAATTGAATGTGCCCAGAAGAATTACTGAAACCAATGCAGCCCCAATAATTCCTTTGTTGGTAATTTTATATTTCCTGAAATAATAAACAAAAACAATAGCGGGAATGGCCAGGAGGTTCAGAAGATGCACGCCAATGGATATACCCATAAGGAAAGCAATTAAAATGAGCCAGCGGTTGGAATGCGCTTCATCGGCTATGTTTTCCCATTTTAAAATGGCATAGAAAACAAAGGCTGTAAAAAGTGAGGACAATGCATAGACTTCACCTTCTTCTGCGGAAAACCAGAAGGTATCGGAGAAGGTAAATGCAAGGGCACCTATAACACCGGCACCGATAACAGCCAGAAGGTTGCCTTTATCGTTTTCAACGGAAAACATCTTTTTTGCCAGGTGAGTAATGCTCCAGAAAAGGAATAAAATAGTAAATGCACTGGCCAATGCCGACATGCTGTTGACCATTGTTGCGGCATCGGAGGTTTTAGGGGCAAAAACGGTAAAAAGCCTGCCTATAAGCATGAAAAAAGGAGCTCCCGGAGGATGTCCGACTTGAAGCTTGAAAGCGGAAGCGATGTATTCGCCGCAATCCCAGAAGCTAACCGTAGGTTCTATACCAATCAGATATACCGTGGCCGCTATCAAAAAAATGGCCCAGCCTGTAATTGTATTGACTTTCTTAAATCTTTCCATTTCGGGGAGTTATTTTAATATATTACAATTTTATAAGCGCGAAAATAAAAATTTTAACCGTAATAATTTAATGTGCAAAATAAAAATAAATTGTAAAAGAACGGTATTGAATGTTGTGAATTTTATATATTTGCCGTAATAAATATTTATTTAAAATCTGTTTTTCAAATATGGCAAAAACTAATATAGATATGGCAAAGACAAATATGGAAAATGAATCCAATGCTATTAACCTTATTGGCGTTGGAACCGAGATTACCGGAGACATCAACACCAATGGTGATATCAGAATTGACGGATTTCTCTCAGGCAACATTATGACCGATGGAAAATTGGTTGTGGGAGAAACCGGAAAGATTAAAGGAGAGATCGATTGCAAGAATTCTGAAGTGTTGGGAATGATAGAAGGAAAAATCAAGGTTAAGGAGCTGCTTTCGCTCAAAGCTTCAGCAAGGATATATGGAGATATAGTCACTCAGAAGCTCTCAATAGAACCAGGCTCACTGTTTACCGGCAATTGTAATATGAATGAGGATGCGATAAAGAATGTTCAGTCAGGGAAATCAGGAAAACGGGCGGAAAAACAGCAGGAACAAACAAAAGGGGATCAAAAAGGAGAGCAGAAAGGATTCAAATCCTCTTAGAGAATATGCCAAATATTCGGCCCTGGGTTTCCAGATGATGGTTATTATTTTATTGGGCTTGTTCGGAGGAATGAAGCTTGATGAATGGGCTGCCGGTATAAATTTTCCGCTGTTTACCCTGCTGGGAGTAATTCTTGGGGTAGTGCTGGGCATTTATTATGCCATAAAAGATTTTATCAAATTCAAATAATTATGCCAAAACCCCTGCGGCAATTTTTATTGAAACAGCTTTATATGACAGTGGTAGTTTATATTGCTGGTTTCTTCGCTTTTAAATATATGTTCCCTGAGCATTATGATTCGTTTTTCATATTCCTGCCCCTTATATTTTATTTTGTGATGGCTGTTTTCCACGGAACCCTTATTACAGCTACAAGACTGCCTGTGAAGAAGTTTTCCTCACGTTTCCTGGTTGTATTGGGCGCTAAAATATTCCTGTTTCTCATTTTTATCATTACTTTTTCTTATTTTAATCCACAGATTGCAGTGCCTTTCTTAATTTCTTTTTTTATACTTTATATCATTTATACTGTTTTTGAGATTGTTACTCTTTTTAGCCATGTTCGGGGGGAAAAGACAGAGTAGATGGGTTGAAAAGAGGAATAACTGGGGAAGATCCGATGTTATTTGAATAACATTGTTAAAAAAATAACAAACTATTTGGCGGAAATTTTTTTTCGTATTATTTTTGCCTTCCAAAGGATTGCATTTTGAAGCTTATGCCGGTTCTTTAAGTTATTATACTCAAAATATCAATACGAATTATCTTGTAAGTATTTCTAAAATTATACCTTTGCAAGTTGTCGATAAAAAATTTAGATTAAAGATAAATAATTATGGAAAGCAAACTTCAGGAACTTACCAACAAGTTGTATAATGAAGGGGTAGAAAAAGCCAACGAAGAAGCCAATAAGATCATTGAGGATGCGAAGAAGGAGGCTGATAAAATTAAGAATGATGCTCAGAAGGAGGCCGATGAGATCATCAACAACGCCAAAAAGGAATCCGAGGATTTAAAGAAAAATGCCAAATCGGAAATTGACCTGGCCGCCAAACAAACCCTTCGGGAAGTGCAGAAACAGATCACCGAGATGATAACCATGGGGGTTATCAAAGAACCGGTGAAAGAATCAATGAATGATACCGAGTTTATCAAGGAAATCATCGAAACACTCATTAAGAACTGGACTGCTCAATCCGAGGGTCAGGTTAATCTTGCCGTTACCATTCCCGAAAATAAACAGAAAGAACTTCAGGATTACCTGGAAAACCAGGCTGCCCAACAGCTTAATGCAGGAATTCAGGTAGAGGTTTCCGATCGTATGAAGGGCGGATTTTCAATCGGCCCCGCCGATGGATCTTATAAAATCAGTTTTACTGAAGAGGACTTTGAGAATTTCTTCAAAAGTTACCTGAGGCCGCGAACCGTGGAAATGCTTTTTTCTGAAAAGGGTAAAGAGGAAAAATAGTATGGCTCAAAATTATTACCACTGCTTTGTTGCAGGTTTACCAGATATATTACTTGACGAAACGGAAGTGAATTTTTCAATGCTTGATTTTAAAAATACATTGAAAGAAGAGCTCTATTCGTCGGATTACGCACTGGCTCAATTGCTTTTCCTTCCCTATGATAACCAGAATCTTTTGTTGTTCCTGCAGGAGAAATACGACCAATTCAGTGAGCTGGGCAATTACACCGTATCGGATTTTGAAAGTGAGCTGAACGAAGGAGGTGATCTTTTTGCCCTTCCGGAGTATATGTATGAGTTTGTACAACAATATAGGGAAGACAGCAAAAGTAAAACCTTAAAACAATGGGAGAATCATTTAACCCGGTTGTTTTATGATTATGTCTTCTCTTTCGGGGATCAGTTCCTTGACGATTGGTTTACTTTTGAAATGAATGTTACCAATGTTTTAATTGGTTTAAACTGTAGAGAGTTTGAAAAGGATGTGGAAGCAGAGTTGATTGGTGACAATTTCGTTACGGAGGAAATCAATAAGAGCAGTGCCAAAGATTTTGGTCTTGCACCGGTATTGGATTATGTAGGTCAGGTAATCAATATAGCCGAGAAGGACAATCTGCTGGCCCGCGAAAAAAGCCTGGACCAGTTCAGATGGGAGCAATTGGACGAACTAACCCGGTTTCATTACTTTTCCCTGGAGGTTATTTTGGCTTATACCATTAAACTTCAGATGGTATTCCGGTGGATGAAGCTTGATGAACAAACCGGAAGAGAATTGTTTAAACAATTAATTGAAGAATTAAAAGAGAGTTTTGAATTTTCAAAAGAATTCATGATCAATGAGTAAAAAAGATAACATCACAAGAGGTAAGATCACGGGTATTATTGCAAATCTTGTCATGGTTGAAGCCGACGGACCGGTGCAACAAAATGAGATCTGCTATATTGCTCAGCAAGATAGTAGATTAATGTCTGAGGTCATTAAAGTAATGGGAATTACTGCCTATATCCAGGTATTTGAAAGCACCCGCGGTTTAAGAGTAGGTGATACCGTAGAATTTGTCGGCCATATGCTGGAAGTAAATCTCGGTCCGGGCATTTTATCCCGGAACTATGATGGTTTGCAGAATGATCTGGACGAGATGGAGGGCATTTTCCTTCATCGGGGAGCTCATACGGAGGCTCTGGATAAGGAAAGGAAATATGAATTTAAACCCATTGCCAAAGAGGGGGACACAGTTATTGCCGGAGATTGGCTCGGTGAAGTTACCGAGAACTGGTTACCCCATAAAATTATGGTTCCCTTTAAATTTGAAGGAAAATTTAAGGTTAAATCCGTTGCCGGCGTAGGTGAATATACCATAAACGATACCATTGCTGTGTTGCTGGATGAGGATGAAAAAGAAGTGGAAGTCACAATGGTACAACAATGGCCGGTTAAAGTTCCGATCAAGAATTACAGGGAGAAGCCCCGGCCATTTAAATTGCTGGAGACTGGTATTCGGATTATCGATACATTGAATCCAATCGGTGAAGGAGGTACAGGATTTATACCCGGACCCTTTGGTAGCGGTAAAACCGTATTGCAGCACGCCCTGTCCAAGCAGGCCGAAGCCGATATGATCATTATGGCAGCATGCGGAGAGCGGGCCAATGAGGTGGTTGAGATATTTACCGAATTTCCCGAACTCGAGGATCCAAGAACGGGCAGAAAGTTAATGGAACGGACAACCATCATCGCCAACACATCCAACATGCCGGTTGCTGCACGTGAAGCCTCGGTTTATACAGCCATGACCATTGCAGAATATTACAGGGCTATGGGATTGAAAATTCTGCTGCTTGCAGATTCTACTTCAAGATGGGCACAGGCACTTAGAGAAATGTCTAATAGAATGGAGGAACTTCCAGGCCCTGATGCTTATCCTATGGACCTGACGGCCATTATATCGAGTTTCTATTCAAGGGCCGGTTATGTTTATCTGAACAACGGAGAAACCGGTTCCATCACATTTATTGGTACCGTTTCACCGGCAGGAGGTAACCTGAAGGAGCCCGTTACGGAGGCAACTAAAAAAGCTGCAAGGTGTTTTTATGCGCTTTCCCAGGATCGTGCTGACAGTAAGCGTTACCCTGCTGTAGACCCCATCGACAGCTATTCCAAATATCTCGAATATCCCGAAATGGTGGATTATCTGAAGAAAAACATTGGAGATGCCTGGCCTGATAAGGTTCAGTTGCTTAAAGATGTCTTATTGAGAGGACGGGAGGCTTCAGAACAGATCAACATTTTGGGTGACGATGGCGTACCGGTCGATTACCATATTACTTTCTGGAAATCAGAGGTTATGGATTTTGTGCTCCTGCAACAGGATGCCTTCGATGAGATCGATGCCCAAACCTCGATAGAACGACAAAAATATATGCTCGAAAAAGTAATCGAGATATACAATACCAACTTTACCTTTGAGCATTTTGAAGAGGTAAACGAATATTTCAAACGGGTGATCGACGAACTAAGGCAAATGAACTACTCAGAGTTCAAATCCGATAAATTCCGTCAGTTTGAAAAGGAATTAGAACAAATTATTGAAGAAAGAAAGGCCTAAGCATATGGAAACACAAGCATTTCAGAAAATTTATACCAAAATAGAGCAAATTACCAAAGCCACCATTACGCTTAATGCAACTGGTGTTGGTAATGAAGAGATTGCCTTGGTGAACGGGCGACTGGCCCAGGTGGTTAAGATCATTGGGGATGAAGTGACCCTGCAAATATACGGGGGTACAGAAGGCATCCCTACCAATGCTGAAGTCGTCTTTTTTGGAAGATCCGCCCAATTGAATGTAGGAGATGAACTGGCAGGAAGATTCTTCAATGCCTACGGAGACCCCATAGACGGCGGACCCGAAGTGGAAGGAGAAGAAGTGGAAGTTGGCGGGCCTACCGTGAACCCGGTGAGACGATTACAGCCTTCGGAATTCATCCCTACAGGAATAGCCGGTATTGACCTGAATAATGCCCTGGTAACAGGCCAGAAGATTCCTTTCTTTGCTGATCCGGACCAGCCTTATAACCAGGTTATGTCGATGGTGGCACTACGCGCCCAGGCCGATAAAATTATTCTCGGTGGAATGGGTCTGACCAATGACGATTATTTGTATTATAAAAATGTGTTTGATAATGCAGGCGCACTGGATCGTATTGTTAGTTTCGTGAATACTACCGAAGACCCATCTGTAGAGCGATTGCTGGTACCCGATATGTGTCTGACGGCTGCAGAGCACTTTGCCGTGGAGAAAAACCAAAAAGTACTCGTTCTGCTTACCGACATGACCCTTTATGCAGACGCGCTCAGTATTGTATCCAACCGTATGGATCAAATTCCTTCCAAGGATAGTATGCCCGGCTCACTTTACAGTGACCTGGCCAAAATTTATGAAAAGGCCGTGCAATTTCCTGAAGGCGGCTCAATTACTATTGTGGCGGTTACTACCCTTTCAGGTGGTGATATTACCCATGCAATTCCTGACAATACGGGATACATAACAGAAGGCCAGCTTTTTCTGAGGAACGATACCGATGTGGGTAAGGTAATTGTAGATCCTTTCCGCAGCCTCTCCAGGTTGAAACAGTTGGTTATTGGCAAGAAAACCCGTGAGGATCATCCTCAGGTGATGAACGCGGCTATTCGTCTTTTTGCCGATGCCTCCAATGCCAAAACCAAACTGGAGAATGGCTTTGACCTGACCGAATATGACAGAAGGACCCTGGAATTTGCCAAAGATTATTCCAGAGAGCTTCTGGCCATTGATGTGAACATCGAGGTGGATGAGATGCTCGATGCGGCCTGGAAACTTTTTGATAAGCACTTTAAGCGTACAGAGGTAAGCGTTAAGAAGGACCTTGTAGATAAATACTGGCCCAGTGGTAGCGAAGAATAAAGCATTATCGTATGTCCATTAAATTTCAATACAATAAGATATCCCAACAAAGACTGCAAAAGCAGCTTGATATCCGGTTACGGGCTTTGCCTACCCTTCAGAGTAAAGAAGCAGCTTTAAGGGTGGAGGTGAAAAAGGCCAAGGATACCATGAATGAGCTTGATAAAAAGCTGCAGGAAAAACTGGATCAATATGAGGATATGGCCCGGCTTTGGTGTGAGTTTGATAAAGATTTGGTAACCATCCGGGAGGTGAAGCTGTCCACCAAAAAGATTGCAGGTACCAAAACACCGGTTTTGGAAGATGTGGACTTTGACCTGAAGGATTTTAGTATGTTCAACAACCCCAGCTGGTATCTCAAAGGGGTAGAACTGCTTGAATCCCTGGGCCGCATAGCTGTTGAAAAAGAAGTGTTCCGTAAGAAGATGGAGTTGCTGGATTATGCAAGGAAAAAAACCACTCAGAAAGTGAACCTGTATGAGAAAGTCCAGATACCACAGTACCTGGATGCAATCAATAAAATCAAACGCTTTTTGGAGGATCAGGAAAATCTTTCCAAGGCTGCACAGAAGATAGTCAAGAAACGTCATGAACAACAAAATCAGTAGGGAGGTATTGGCATGATCACTCCAATGATCAGATATTCTTTTTTAATTTACCATAAGGAGTATAATGATTTTTTGCAGAATCTGCAGGATATTGGTGTTCTCCATATTGCTGAGAAGGCAAATGACTATGATGAGGAGACCAGGCAGGCCCTTGAAGATATTAAGAAACTGAATGAGACCATTCGTTTTCTTGAGAAAAAAGGTCAGGAGGAAAATCCTGTGGATGATGGAACCAAACCTTTTGATATTGTCAGGGATATTAAAAATAAGCAGGAGGAAATTGCCAATATCGAACAGGAATTGGTAGCTCTGAGAAAGGATATAAATAAAGCCCATCCCTGGGGCGATTTTACTGACGAGATGAAACAAAAACTGAAGGAGCTGAATCTCACTCCCCGGTTTTTTGTGGTCAATGAAAAATATTTTGACAGCGATTGGGAAAACCAGTATTACACGGAACGGGTCAACAATATTAGCGGCAATCTTTATTTTGTCATACTGCAGGAAGGAGATCAGGAAATAGATATAGACGCCGAGGAGGTTCGGTTACCTGACGAATCCCTTTCCGAGCTGGACAGGGAGTATGACGAGAACGAGAAGCGTATACAGGAAATCAACAGGATTTTCGACGAATACGCTGAGAAATATCTGGAACTTTTACGCAAGGAACGAAAACGGCTGCAGGAAAAGACCGATTTCAACCAGGCACTGACTAATACTGAGGCTCAGGCAGAAAATAAGGTGATGCTGCTGGAAGGCTGGGTTCCCGAGACCAATGAAGAAGCGCTCAGGAATTTTCTGGAGAAGGAAGACGTGGTATACGTCCGAAGTGAGGTTAAAGAGGAAGATCCCAGAGAAGTACCCATTTTGTTGAGAAACAATAAATTTGCAAAGGCATTTCAACCTTTACAGGGATTGTTTGATTTGCCTCATTATCATGAATTGGATCTGACGCCGTTTTTTGCACCGTTTTTTGCATTGTTTTTTGGCTTTTGCCTGGGAGATGCCGGCTATGGCATAGTTATTCTCGCTGCCGTTACACTTTATAAACATACCAAGGCCAAACCTGGCATGAAACTGTATCTGACCATGGCCCAATATTTGGGTGCTGCCACTATACTTATGGGAATTATTGGAGGCACCGTATTTGGGATGAGTTTGACCGATTTTAACTGGGCTGAACAAATGAGGAATATGGTTCTGGAACGGGAAGAGTTGTTTAATTTGTCTTTGGGTTTGGGTCTGGTACAGATACTCTTTGGAATGATTTTGAAGGCGGTTAGACTATGGAAATTCAACGGCTTTCAGTATTCCCTTTCTACCATTGGGTGGATTTTGGCACTTGTATCCTTAATTGTTTATATGGGAGGCGATCAGCTTGGCTGGTTTGCAGCATCCCAGGCCCAACCATACTTTAACGGAGCCTTGATAATGAGTGGAGTATTTATATTTTTGTTCAGCGATCCCAAAATCAATATATTTGCACGTATCGGAAAAGGTGTATGGGATTCCTATAACATGATAACCGGCGTATTCGGCGATTTGCTTTCTTATATCCGCTTGTTTGCCATTGGTATTTCCACAGCCATCCTGGGTTTTGTGATTAATGAAATTGCCCTTACGTTTGGAGAGATACCCTATGCCGGGCCGGTTGTTTTTGTGCTGATTCTCGTTATCGGGCACTTAGGAAACCTGTTGATCTCTTCACTGAGTTCTTTTGTTCATCCCATGCGTTTAATATTTGTTGAGTTTTATAAAAATGCCGGTTTTACCGGTGGAGGAAAGAAATACAAACCATTTACAAAATCATTATAGAAGTTAAATTTTAAAAAGGAGAGATAAATTATGGATTTACCTGTTATTCTAGCGTATACCGGATTAGCGTTGATGTTTTTAGCCGGAATCGGAAGTGCTATTGGCGTTGCGAAAGGTGGTAATGCCACCATCGGAGCGTTGAAGAAAAGACCGGATGCCTTTGGTAGTTATATGTTGCTGAGTGCATTGCCTGGTACACAGGGGTTGTATGGATTTGCAGGCTTTTTTATAATCCACAATCAGTTGCCAGCTATCCTGGAAGAAGGTATGGTGATGTACCAGGGAGTTTCCATTCTTGCAGCAGGAATTGCATTGGGTCTCGTAGGCCTTTGGTCGGCAAGATGGCAGGGTGGAGTTACTGCCAATGGAATTGCCGGAATTGGATCAGGCCATGATGTTTTCGGTAATACGATGATACTAGCCGTTTTCCCCGAATTGTATGCAATTATTGCTTTTGCTGCAACATTCCTGATTAGCGGTCAGCTATAGCGGAATTCAAAAGAACCTTATTAACTAAAGGATCGGGATACTTTATATTATCGGAATAATGCGTATTAAAGGCGATGTTGATTTAAATCATCGCCTTTTTTATTTCATTTTAAGAATAGTGTGTTATAAATTTATATACTTTTGGACACTAATAAATGAGATTTTATGTCCGGAAGGTATAAACATACAATTGCTGCGTCCCTGGCCCTTATATTCATAGTATGTTTTCAGCACAATTCTTTTTCTTCCGTACATGCCGCCGGAATGGCTACAGCTTCTTCCGGTGAAGAACAAGAAGAGGGTGGTTTCAATCCCGGCGAAATGATCCTGGATCATGTGGTGGATCATTATAGCTGGCATATTGTCACCATTGGAGATACCGAAATAACCCTTCCTTTGCCGGTTATATTATACAGTGCGGATCGGGGTTTCTTCTGCTTTTGGTCAAGCCATTTTGATCACGGGCACAAAACCTATAAGCAGTTTAAGATTGCTCAGGAAGGTGCCAATAAGGGCAATATTGTGGAACTGGATGCTCAGGGAAATGTCAAAGAAGAGCGGCCATGGGATTTTTCTATAACCAAAACCATAGCAGGTGTATTTGCAAGTATTTTCATTTTATTGGGCATATTCCTGCCCGTTGCAAGGCGGTATAAAAGACAGCCCATTCAACCGCCGAAGGGGATGCAATCCCTGCTGGAACCTTTGATTCTCTTTGTCCGGGATGAAATTGCCAGACCCAGCATGGGCGAGAAACACTACGAACGGTTTACCCCTTTTTTGTTATCTGTTTTCTTTTTCATTTTATTGAATAATCTGTTGGGGTTGGTTCCCATTTTTCCGGCTGGCGCAAATACCACAGGAAATATTTCAATTACCATGGCGCTTGCTTTATTTACCTTTCTTATGATAATTTTAGCAGGAAAGAAGCATTATTTAATGGAGATATTTAATCCTCCCCAAATTCCCTGGTGGTTGAAAATCCCATTGCCGCTGGTTCCCCTCATTGAATTCGTGGGTTTATTTATCAGGCCTTTCACCCTTATGGTCAGGCTTTTTGCTAATATCTCGGCAGGTCACATAGTCATGCTTGGTTTTTTCAGCTTAATATTCATTTTTGGCGACCTGAGCCCATTAGCTGGTTACGGAGTATCGGTATTTTCTGTTTTGTTCACAGTATTTCTGACCTTTTTGGAACTGTTGGTGGCATTTATTCAGGCTTATGTTTTTACCATATTGTCAGCTCTATATTTGGGAATAGCTTTAGGAGAACTTGAATGATTTTTGTTAAAATATATATAAACTAAATTTATTGATTATGACTTCATTAACAGTATTATTACAAACTTCTATTGGTTTAGGTTTGGCAGAACTTGGAGCGGGACTTGGAGCCGCTATCGTTGCCATGGCTGCAGCTTGGGGAATTGGCCGCATCGGTTCGTCGGCAATGGAATCCATTGCACGTCAACCCGAAGCAGCCGGAGATATTCGTTCCAACATGATCGTTTCTGCTGCGTTGATTGAAGGTGTTTCCTTTTTTGCCATTGTGGTCTGTTTTTTAATTGTAATTATGGCAGGTTAACACATTGGAATACTTTGCAGTTCCGGTTTTATGTCCGGGGCTGTAAAGTTTTTGTGGATTTAAATATTCAAAAATTATGGAATTGATAAGACCTGATTTCGGATTGCTTTTCTGGATGCTGGTTTCTTTTGGAATCGTATTATTGATTCTTCGTACTTTTGCCTGGAGGCCTATCCTGAATGCCTTAAAAGAACGGGAGAGAACCATCCAGGAACGACTGGATGTAGCCAGAAAGGCCAAGAAAGAGCTGGCTGAAATTGAATTTGGGAATGAGCGTATCATTGCACTGGCCAAAACCGAACGGGCCAATATGTTGAAAGAGGCCCAGGAGAAGAAGGACAAGATTATTGAAGAGGCTAAGGAGGATGCCCGGAAAGAGGCTGATAAAATACTGGAACAAACCAATAAGCGTATCGAAGAACGGAAAAAGGAAGCCGAGGAAGATATCAAAAACCAGATAGCCAGTCTTTCCGTACAAATAGCCGAAAAGGTATTGAAGGAAAGGTTATCTGATGATCAAAAACAAAAGGAGTATATCAATGCTTTGGTTAATGAAATAACGATCAATTGATTCGCAATATTTAGGATATGTATCAGAGTCTGATAACACTAAGATATGCCAAGGCACTTTATCTGAAGGCAGAGGAGGAAGATTTGCTGCAGGAAGTGTTGGAAGATGTCCGGCTGGTTAAACAGACATTTTCAGAGAATGTCGAGTTTGACGAAGTCATACATTATCCTTTTATATATCCTTCAAAAAAGCGAAAAATTCTGAATGATCTGTTTGGAAGCAGAATTCAGCCGGTGACCCTCCGTTTTTTATTCCTGCTCATTAATAACAAAAGAGATAAATTCATAATGAATATTTTAAGGAATTTTGTTGATATATACAATGACAGGCAGGGAATCAGGACGGTCTCGCTGACAACTGCAATTGAGGTTGGTGAAAAGGAAAAAGATTCGATCAAAGGTTTGGTAAGAAAATATTTTAATGCTCAGAAAATTGATTTCAGGGAAAAGATCAATAAGGAGATTCTTGGCGGTTTTATCATTCAGATTGAAGATCAGTTGCTGGACGCCAGTGTAAGAAGGCAACTGGAAAAAGTCAGTTATACCTTAACAGATAAGAATTATATCGTTTAACGCATATATAAAATCATAAAAAAATGGCGGATATAAGACCCGGAGAAGTATCCAGAATATTAAAGGAACAATTGGAGCAGGAACAAACCTATTCCCAACTTGAAGAGGTAGGTACCGTACTTCAGGTAGGTGATGGAATAGCCAGGATTTATGGGCTTTCACATGTTGAATACAACGAGTTGATAGAGTTTGACAGTGGCATCAAAGGGATTGCTTTAAATCTGGAAGCCGATAATGTCGGAGCTGTGCTTTTGGGTCCATCAGAACGGGTAAGGGAAGGCGAGCGTGTAAAAAGAACACGTCGTATTGCTTCCCTTGAAGTTGGTGAAGGTCTTTTGGGAAGGATTGTTAATACCCTGGGAGAACCCCTTGATGGGAAAGGTCCTGTTAGCGGCGAAACATATGAAATGCCGCTGGAACGTAAGGCTCCTGGAGTAATATACAGGCAGCCAGTTAATGAACCTGTTCAGACTGGACTCAAGGCCATCGATGCCATGATACCGATTGGCAGGGGACAAAGAGAGTTGATCATTGGCGACCGGCAGACAGGAAAATCTGCCATTGCCATAGACACCATAATCAACCAAAAGGAATTTTTTGACCGGGGTGAACCCGTATATTGCATATATGTGGCCATAGGGCAGAAGATGTCTACGGTAGCCAATGTGCAAAAAGTGCTGGAGAAGTTTGGGGCCATGGATTATACGGTCATCGTTTCGGCTACTGCATCGGATCCTGCAGCACTTCAGTTTTATGCACCTTTTGCCGGTGCGGCTATTGGGGAATATTTCAGGGATACCGGCCGGTCTGCTCTGGTGGTTTATGACGATTTGTCCAAACAGGCAGTGGCTTACAGGCAGGTTTCATTACTCCTGCGAAGGCCTCCCGGAAGAGAAGCTTACCCGGGTGATATTTTTTATCTTCATTCCCGCCTACTGGAAAGAGCTTCAAAAATCATTGAATCCGATGATATAGCCGGGCAGATGAACGATCTCCCCGAATCCATAAGCAACCGGGTTAAGGGCGGAGGATCCATGACTGCCCTTCCTATTGTGGAAACACAAGCGGGGGATATTTCAGCGTATATTCCTACCAATGTGATTTCTATTACCGACGGACAGATCTTCCTCAATCCCGACCTGTTTAACGCCGGAGTGCGTCCGGCTATAGATGTGGGTATTTCGGTGTCCCGGGTAGGGGGTAGTGCCCAGATTAAGTCCATGAAAAAAGTTGCCGGCACCATGAAGCTTGATCAGGCAGAATTCAGGGAATTACAGGAATTTGCCAAATTTGGTTCTGAATTGGATCAGGCAACGCTGGAAGTGCTCAATAAAGGGGAAAGAAACGTGGAGCTTCTGAAGCAGAGTCAGTATCAACCAGTGCCTGTAGAAAAACAAATAGCCGTGATTTATTGCGGTACCAAAGGTTTATTAAAAAATGTACCCGTGGACAAAGTCAGGGACTTCGAGCAAGCATTCCTCGAGAAGATGGAACTGGAGCACCAGGATGTACTGAATACCTTGAGAGAAGGAAGCCTGACGGATGAAGCTACTCAAGCCATTGAGCAAGCAGCCAGAGATATTGCAGATAGTTATCAATCTTAGTGATCAGTAAACTGAATGAGTTATGGCCAATCTGAAAGAGATCAGGACGAGAATTGCGTCGGTGAGGTCGACACGGAAAATTACCAATGCCATGAAAATGGTGGCCGCCTCCAAACTGAAAAAGGCTCAGGATGCTGTGATCAATCTCAGACCTTATGACAGCAAATTACACGAGATACTCTTCAGCTTGATCAAAAGTCTGGAAGGGGAAGAAATTTCCAGCAGTTACCTTCGTAAAGGCAAAGAAGAAAAAGTTTTGCTGGTGGTGTTAACTTCCAATAAAGGCTTGTGCGGGGCTTTTAATTCCAATATCCTGAAAAAGAGTGTCGAGTTGGCCCAATCTAAGTATTCCGAACAATATCACAACGGTAATCTTTTTTATTTTCCCATAGGAAAAAAGGGAACCGATTTCTTTACCTCCAAAGGATATTCGGTTTACGATTATGATAACGAGATTCTGGACAATATTTCATTTAATAGAGCTTTTCCTGTTATCAAACAGGTAATGAAGGCTTTCACCAATGAAGAGTTTGACAAGATAGAGATCGTTTATAATAGATTCAAAAATGCTGCGGTTCAAATGTTAACGGTTGATCAGTTGTTACCTGTTGAGTTAAAACAGGAAAATGTTGACGAATCAGAAGCACATTATAATTACATATTTGAGCCCAGCAAAGAGTTTATTATCAGGAGGTTGATCCCTAAAACATTGAGAACTCAGTTTTATGAGGCGATATTGGAGTCATTAGCCGCAGAACATGGAGCCAGAATGACTGCCATGCATAAAGCCACCGATAATGCAACTGAAATGATCAATGATTTACAGCTTACTTATAATAAAGCACGCCAGGCATCAATTACTAATGAAATCTTAGAGGTAGTATCGGGAGCTGAAGCATTGAAATAGTACGTGGATCCGGATGGGGGCATGACATATGCCAGGGGATAAGGTTTTATATATTCTGATTGCAGATTTTTTCGTTATATATCCGGAATTGTAAAAAATTTATTAACTCCGGTTTAACCGATGAGCGCTTATATTTTTGATTTGATCCGTGAGGGTGAAAATGAGTTTCTTGATTTTAAGCATTCTATTGGCAATTCAAAGAAGATTGCACGCGCTCTCGTGGCTTTTGCCAATACCAACGGAGGCAAGCTTCTTGTAGGCGTGAAAGACAATGGATCCATATCCGGAATTGCAACAGATGAAGAATATTATATGGTTGAGGCGGCTGCTACCCTTTATTGCAGACCAGAGATTAAATTTTCCACAGAAACCTGGAATATCTACGGGAAAACCGTTTTGGAAATAACCATCCCCAAAAGCCTGCACAATACATGCTATGCAATAGATAAAAATGGCAAATGGAAAGCCTATATCCGGGTTAAGGATCAAAATTTGCTGGCCAATAAAATTCTTTTGAAAGTTTGGGATCAGAAAAGAAAATCAGAGGGAACCTTTGTTCGTTATACCCATGAAGAAAAATTGCTTCTGAATTATTTAACGGAGAATGATTACATCACATTCTCCAAATTCAGAAGGTTGGCCAAAATTTCTCCCTTTAAAGCAGAAAGAGTTTTAATCAATATGATTGTTTTGAATCTTATTGACATTGTTTTTACGGAAAACAGGACATTTTACAAATTAAGGGATAAGGCTTTTGGCGGGTAAAACTAATTACATATAGCAATTTATATGTTTATATTTGTTAAAATTTATTAATTTGGTTAAAATTGGTTTTAAATTTGCAGAGATATTTAATACTTTTATACCAAATTTTAGAATTGATTCTTTTAAACCCAAAAATTTACGCCATGTATAGAAATTTTAAACGATTAATGCTTGTAATAATGGGGTTGTTTGTGATTGGCCTCGTGACCCCTGTAAATGGTCAGGAACAAGACCTTAATGACGCTGCACGTGCCATTAAAAAAGGTGATGAAGCAAAGAATGCAGACAATTATGAAGAGGCCATAGCAGCTTTTGAAGAATGCATTCAGATAACCAATGAGTTGGACGATCAGGATGAAGAGGTAGCTGAGCTTAAAACTGTTGCAGAAAAAAAGTTTACCAAAGCACATTTGGATTATGGTAACGAATTGTTAGAACAGAATAAATTTGATGAAGCCCTTAAAAATTATAATCGAACGATAGAACTGGCCGAAAAATATGGGCAGTCGGATTATCAGAATAAGGCTGAGGGTAACATACCTGATGTTTATTATGCCAAAGGCAAGAACCACCTTTCCGAATCGAAATACGAGGAGGCTATAGAGTTGTTCGATCAGGCCATCGAAGGCGATCCTGATTATGGCTGGGCATATATACGAAAAGCTCAGGCTCACATGCAACTTGATGACTCCGACGGGATGGAAGAAGCAGTAAAAGAGGCCACGGGCATCGGGGAGGAAAAAGGTGATGATGAGGTGATCAATACCGCACAACAAATTGCTTATAAGTATTTTTATAATAACGGAGCCACATCCTTAAAGAATAAAAATTACGCCAAAGCCATACCCAATCTGGAAAAGGCTCTGGAATACGGTGGAAGTCCTACATTAAACCATTATTTGGCTATATGTTACAGCCAGGAATCACAATTTGAGGATGCCGTGGAGAGAGAGAAAAAAGCGATTGAATCTTTGAAAGGGGAAAAGTCAGAAGAAGAATTGGCTCAGTATTATTATTCACTCGGCACTTATTATGAAGAGCTTGGACAGACCTCAGAGGCTTGTTCTGCCTATGAAAATGCTGCTTACGGGGATTATAAAGAAAATGCCGAGTACAAGATGGAACATACACTGGATTGTGATTAGAAGTACAATTATAAGGATTTAATTGGTATAAAATAAAAAGGGTTGTTTCCGAAGGAGCAACCCTTTTTATTTTACTGTTGGATTTTTAGGGAACGAAGACGATTCAAAGCACAAGCCAGTTCGAACCGTCTAAACCAGGCATAGTTTCCACTTTTGGGATTGCCGACCACCGTTAATCCTTTTTCTTTGATATCCTGATGGATCAGGTCAAGAATTTCATTCATGGTCCGGTTTCTGTCCATATACTTTTTGGCATACACCAGTGCTTCCCCAATGGCAGTGGTTTGGCTGGAATCTACCAGTTGTTCCACCGAACTGAGGTCAATATTGTAGGTTCCGAATTGGATGGAATGTTTGCTGATGGTTTTGATCTTTTTTGTTTTTTTACCTTTCTCGGGATTGATGCTATTGGCTATCGGACAACGTGGATTGATTTTGCCGAATCGTTCGCCCCCTTCTTCCATCCTTTTTGTTTCTAACTCCCGGTTGATCTGTTTGGCCTGATCTGTAAGATCCTCCGGTTTATAATTGTTCATGCCGATCACATGGTCGGCTACATCGAAATAATCGCCTGAGCCTCCCATTACCAATATGGTCGAGACATTAAGGTCTTGATATGCCTGTTTCACTTTATCAATAAACGGCGTGATGGGTTCTTCGTTTTTGTGGATCAGTTGTTGCATGCGCTGGTCGCGTATCATGAAATTGGTCGCTGATGTGTCCTCATCGATCAGCAGCACCCGCGCATCTACTTCAATGGCTTCAACGATATTGGCTGCCTGGGAGGTGCTTCCGCTGGCATCCTCTGTAGAGAATGCCTCTGTGGATTTTCCCAGGGGCAGGTTATTGATGAAGGGAGAAATGTCTACTTTTTCGATCCTTCTCCCGTCTTCCGAACGGATTTTTACGGCTGCCGGGTCGGTGACTACAAATTCCCTCCCGTCGCCGGGAATGTGGTTGTAAATTCCTTCTTCAACGGCATTCAGCAATGTGGATTTTCCATGAAAACCTCCTCCAACAATAAGTGAAATGCCTTCAGGGATTCCCATTCCTGTTATCTCTCCGCAATTGGGAAGTTCCAGCTCCCAGCGCATGGAGTCTGGGCTTTCAAAAAGGATTACTTCATCTTCTGGCATGGGCCGCGGATCGATTCCACTCTTTCGCGGGAGAATGGAACGGTCGGCTATGAAGGCGATAAGCCCGTTTTCCCGGAGGATATCCCTTGCCGCATCGGTATCCTCATTGGTTTCTATATGTCTTTGAAGGGCCTGTTGATCCAAATTTTCATAGATCAGGGATTCGCTGACGATTTCCGGCAGTTCATTAAAGAATAAGTTTTTGGCTTCCCGCCCGGCTATTTTTCTGCCAAATGCCGGAAGACCAACAGTAAACCGGATTTCCACCTGATCATCATCTATAAATGCAGAGGTTCTTTCAAGTATTTCCTGTCCGGGCAGGTCAATGGATATTTTTCCGCTTTTGCCTGATCCCCTGCTGCCTTTTGAATGTTTTCGTATGGCATCGGAGAAACGGCGGGTAATGAAATCACGGTTAGCCACCTCCCGGCTCGGGTTGTGGTAAGTATAGCCCGGGAAACGGGCAATGTCCTGAGGCATTATCACCCGTGCTTTACTGGGTGCAGCAAAAGGATCGCCCTGCACATAATCAATATGCAGGGCGAAGCCATCCTCTTCAAAATCGTAACTTCCCTGGATGTCTTTGTAAGCCTTATAGCCTTTTCCGTCGATGCGGCTGAGAATTTGATTCAGTGCATCTGCTGTTTTCATACACCATTAATTTTTTGCAATTGATTTAGTAGAGTCACGCCGCGGCGTGACTCTACTAAATCAATTATCTTGCTACTCTTGCCTTCCCTTCCCAAATAGCCCATATCTGGTCTTCGTTTATCGGTTGGGAATAATCGGTCAGCAGGGATGTGACCAGGGCACCGTTGGCCCAGCCGAACTGTACCCATTTTTCGGTTTCCCAGCCTTTCAGGATGGCATAGAGCAGACCGCCGACAAATCCGTCGCCTCCGCCGATTCTG
>JBNJFN010000013.1:0-23861 GCA_051746885.1 Bacteroidota bacterium
AAATGCCTCTTTACAGAAGAGTTCCCAAATTCGGTTTCCGGAATATCAATCGTAAAGAGTATAAAGTAGTTAATTTAGATACTTTGGAAAAGCTTGCAGGGGAAAAGAATCTTGAAAAGATCGATTTGGATGCTATCTATAATAATGGTTTGGTGAAGAAGGGACATCTTGTAAAAATTCTGGGTAAAGGGAAGCTCACGAAAAAAGTTGAAGTGCATGCTCATGCTTTTTCAAATTCAGCCAGGGAAGCAATAGAATCAGTAGAAGGAACCGCAGTAAAATTATAACTTTATAATGAGGAGATTCATAGATACATTAAAGAACATTTGGAAAATAGAAGATCTTAGGCAGCGTATTTTATTTACCTTGGGAATACTATTGATTTACCGTTTGGGTAGTTTTGTAGTACTTCCGGGGATAGATCCGGCTCAGTTGGATGCCTTGGAGCAACAAACTTCCGGGGGCGTTCTGGGGCTGTTGAATATGTTCTCTGGAGGGGCTTTTGCCCGTGCATCAATATTTTCACTGGGTATTATGCCTTATATCTCCGCTTCTATTGTTATACAGTTATTGGGTATTGCTGTCCCCTATTTTCAGCGGCTCCAAAGGGAAGGAGAAAGCGGAAGAAGAAAAATCAACCAGATCACCCGTTATCTTACCGTTGGTATTTTGATCATTCAGGCGCCCGGGTATCTTAAAAACCTACAGGTTCAGTTAAATGAATCTGCTTTTGTACTTGAAGGATCTTTCTTTTGGGTTTCATCTGTGATTATTCTCACTGCCGGTTCCATGTTTATCATGTGGCTGGGTGAACGAATTACTGACAGAGGCATAGGAAATGGGATCTCTCTGATCATCATGATAGGTATTATAGCCAGACTTCCTTATGCCTTGTTTGCAGAATTTATATCAAGGCTTGAAGAAACAGGAGGTGGCCTTGTAGCCTTCCTGCTTGAAATGATTATCCTGTTCTTTGTATTTGTAGGTGTAATACTGTTGGTTCAGGGTGTTCGTAAGATTCCTGTACAATACGCCAAGAGAATTGTTGGAAACAAACAATATGGTGGTGTAAGACAATATATTCCATTAAAAGTGAATTCTGCGGGTGTTATGCCGATCATTTTTGCACAGGCATTGATGTTTGTCCCGGTAACACTTGCAGGGTTTGCAGAATCAGAAGCTCTTACCGGATTTGCACGGGCATTTTCTGATTTTACAGGTTTCTGGTACAACTTTACCTTTGCCACGATGGTTATCCTTTTTACATATTTTTATACAGCTATTACAATTAATCCATCACAGATGGCAGAAGATATGAAGAAAAACGGAGGTTTTATCCCAGGCGTAAAACCCGGAAGAAAAACCGTAGAATTTCTGGACCGGATCATGTCACGTATCACTTTCCCTGGTTCCATTTTCCTGGCCCTTATTGCTATTTTACCTTCTTTTGCCATGATAGCTGGTGTTAATCAGCAATGGGCACAATTTTACGGGGGAACTTCGTTGTTAATATTAGTAGGTGTAGTATTGGATACATTGCAGCAAATTGAGAGTCACCTGCTCATGCGGCATTATGATGGATTGATGAAAACAGGCCGGATCAAAGGCAGGTCGGGAGGCGCATCGGTAATATAGTACCTGTATAAATTGCTAAAGGTTCTTTGAATGCAGAAACTGAAGAGTGAAGAGGAAATTGAAATTATAAGGGATAATAACCTTCTTGTTTCCAAAACACTTGCAGAAGTCGGTAAAATGATTCAACCGGGGATAACGACTGCAGCCCTTGATAGAAGAGCTGAAGAATATATAAGGGATCACGGTGCCGAGCCAGGATTTCTCGGATATGGAGGTTTCCCTAATTCACTCTGTACTTCTGTTAATGATGAAGTGGTTCATGGTATTCCGTCGGATTATGAGTTGAAGGAGGGAGATGTCATCTCCATAGATTGTGGAACTTATAAAAACGGGTTTTATGGGGATACCGCTTATACATTCGCTGTAGGAAGGCTTGGTGAGGAGGTGGAAAAACTGCTGATGGCTACTAAAGAGTCGCTTTTTAAAGGGATTGAAAAAGCTGTGGCAGGCAACCGTGTTGGTGATATTAGCTTTGCAGTGCAGAACCACGCAGAAGGGGCAGGATTTTCAGTAGTAAGGGAAATGGTCGGTCATGGATTGGGTGCTAATATGCATGAGCCCCCAGAAGTACCAAATTATGGGAAAAGGGGCAAGGGACCTAAGCTGAAAGCCGGATTGGTAATTTGTATAGAGCCTATGATCAATCTGGGAACAAAAAATATCAAGCAGGATTCCGATGGTTGGACCATCAGGACAATGGACTCCAAACCATCAGCTCATTATGAACTGGCTGTGGCAATAAGAAATGGAGAAGCAGATATTTTGTCAACATTTGAATATATAGAAAATCAATTAACAAAAGAAAATTAAGTCTTTATAGGTTATGGCTAAACAACCTTCAATCGAACAGGATGGTACCATTGTGGAAGCGCTTTCTAATGCTATGTTTCGGGTGGAACTGGAAAATGGGCATATTATAACGGCCCATATTTCAGGTAAGATGCGTATGCATTATATAAAAATTTTGCCCGGGGATAAGGTTAAAGTGGAAATGTCGCCCTATGATCTTTCCAGAGGTCGTATTACATATAGATATAAATAATAATTTGGTAAAAAAAAATACGGGAAAATGAAAGTAAAAGCATCATTAAAGAAAAGAAGCGCCGATTGTAAAATCGTAAGGAGAAAAGGGCGTTTGTACGTGATAAATAAAAAGAATCCTAAGTTAAAACAGCGGCAAGGATAAATTATTAATTTTGCACCCAAATTGAAAAAGATATGGCAAGAATAGTAGGAGTTGATTTACCCAAGAACAAAAGAGGCGTTATAGCCCTTACTTATATTTATGGTATAGGGAAAAGCACTGCCTCCAAAATTATGGAGGAAGCAGGAATAGATAAGAATATTAGGGTTAACGACTGGACCGACGATCAAATATCCACATTGCGGAACATTTTAAATGAACAATACAAGGTAGAGGGGGGACTGCGTTCTGAAGTCCAGATGAATATTAAAAGGTTGATGGATATTGGTTGCTATAGAGGTATACGCCATCGTTCCGGTATGCCAGTGAGAGGTCAGTCTACGCGTAACAATGCCAGAACAAGAAAAGGAAAGAAGAAAACTGTTGCTAATAAGAAAAAAGCTGTCAAATAATTAATCGAATATGGCGAAAAGAAGTAGAACAACAAGAAAGAAAAAAGTTACGGTTGAGCCGATTGGCGAGGCTCATATCCATGCTTCATTTAATAACATTATCATTAGTCTGACCAACTCTAATGGAGAGGTGATTTCTTGGGCTTCATCCGGTAAAATGGGTTTCAAAGGTTCCAAAAAAAACACGCCTTATGCTGCTCAGGTAGCCGCTGCCGATTGTGCAAAAATAGCTCATGATTTGGGTTTGAGAAAAGCAAAGGTTTATGTAAGGGGCCCGGGAGCCGGTAGAGAATCAGCAATCAGAACCATTAATAACACCGGTATAGAGGTGACAGAAATTGTGGATATTACTCCGATTCCACACAACGGATGTCGTCCGCCAAAAAGAAGAAGAGTTTAATTATTATAAATATACCAGAAAAATCGATTATTGAATATGGCTAGATATAGAGGACCAAAAACAAAAATTGCAAGGAAAGTTGGTGCACCTATTTTTGGGCCGGATAAATATTTTGAGAAGAAGAATTATCCTCCGGGCCAGCATGGAATGACCAAAAAACGAAGAAAGCTTTCGGAGTACGGGATGCAATTGCTTGAAAAACAAAAGGCAAAATACACCTATGGCCTTCTTGAAAAGCAATTTTACAATACCTTTTTAAAAGCTACTCAGCAAAAAGGTATTACAGGGGAGAACCTTCTGGTGTTGCTTGAATCCAGGCTTGATAATGTGGTTTTTAGGTTGGGTTTGGCTCCTACACGAAGGGGTGCCAGGCAGCTTGTTTCGCACCGGCATGTTACGGTTAATGGCAGAGTAACCAATGTCCCATCTTATAATGTTAAACCCGGAGATATTGTAGGTGTGAGAGAAAGGTCCAAGTCACTCGAAATCATTAACAATTCCCTTGAATCCTCAAATGTCTCGAAATATTCCTGGTTGGAATGGGATGGACAGCAGATGGCAGGAAAGTTTATCAATAATCCCGACAGGGAGGAAATTCCTGAAAAAATAAAGGAACAGCTAATTGTAGAATTGTATTCAAAATAACATTAATAATTTATTTATGGCTTTATTAGAATTTCAAAAGCCCGAAAAGGTCATTATGCTCGAGTCGGATGAAACTCAAGGTTCATTTGAGTTTCGTCCTTTAGAACCTGGATACGGTATAACTGTGGGCAATGCTTTAAGAAGGGTTTTGTTATCGTCGTTGGAAGGATACGCGATAACAAAAATTAAGATAGAAGGGGTTGAGCATGAGTTTTCAACCATTACCGGTGTAATTGAAGATGTTAGTGAGATGATTCTGAATCTGAAACAAGTACGGTTTAAACAGACCACCGAAGATGTCACCAGTGAGAAAATCAACTTTAACATTGAAGGGAAAAACGAGTTTCGTGCAGGTGAACTGAATAATTTTCTTACTAACTTTAAGGTTCTTAATCCCGATATTTTGATATGTACGATGGAACCCGATGTGAAACTTCAGATGGAGATTCACGTTAATAAGGGAAGGGGGTATGTTCAGGCAGAGGAGAATAAATCCGAAGATGATGCAATGGGAATGATCGCCATAGATTCCATCTTTACCCCGATCAAAAATGTTAAGTATTCCATCGAAAATTACCGGGTGGAACAGAAGACAGACTACGAAAAACTTCTTTTCGACATAAGCACAGATGGATCGATTCATCCGAAAGATGCTTTGAAAGAAGCGGCTAAAATTTTGATCTACCATCTGATGCTATTCTCCGATGAAAAGATCACACTGGAAACAGAAGGAGAATATGAAACCGAAGAGTTCGATGAAGAAGCGCTTCATATGCGACAATTGCTCAAAACCAAATTAACCGATCTCGATCTTTCTGTACGCGCCCTGAATTGCCTTAAAGCTGCTGAAGTTGAGACTTTGGGTGATCTTGTTCAATACAATAAGAATGATTTGCTGAAATTCAGAAATTTTGGCAAAAAATCTCTGGCTGAGTTGGAGGAATTGCTGGATAAGATGAATCTCAATTTTGGAATGGATGTTTCTAGGTATAAATTAGAAAAAGAGTAAAAGGAATGAGACACGGAAAAAAGATAAATCATTTAGGCCGGACGAGTTCACATAGAAAAGCGATGCTTGCCAATATGGCATCCTCCTTAATTTTACATAAGAGAATTAACACCACTACAGCAAAAGCCAAGGCACTTAAGAAATATGTTGAGCCCCTGATAACTAAGGCTAAACAGGACAATACCCATTCAAGACGAATGGTTTTTAGCTATCTACAGGATAAGGTGGCAGTGTCTGAACTTTTCAGGGACGTGGTGGAAAAAGTTGGAGAACGTCCCGGTGGTTATACCCGTATACTCAAAACAGGCAACCGGAACGGGGATAATGCTGAGATGTGTTTCCTGGAACTGGTAGATTACAATGAAACCTATACCTCTACCGAAGAAAAACAGACTACTTCCCGGAGACGACGAAGAAGAAGAGGAGGTAAGAAAAAATCACAATCCCAGCAGAAGGCTGAAGAGACATCAGCACAGTCGGATGAAGAAGATACTCAACAGAAGCCTCAGGATGAGGTTGGTGAGCAATCAGTAGATGAAGAGAAACAGGAATCTCAGAATATTGAAGGTTCGGAAGACCAGCAGCCAAAAGATGAGTCAGCTAAGACTCAGCAAAAAGACTCCGAAGACGAAGAAAATAAAGGAGAGGAAGAGAATCGGCAGAGCAATGATTCCGAAGAAGATAAAAAAGAAGAGTAGATTTGTAATCTTATAACTATGAAATTGAGAAGAGGGATGCCTTTTAGACATCTCTCTTTTTTTATTATTGAGTTTGTTATGGTATTATAAATTTTATTGAATAAATTTGAAACGACAAATCATTATGTTCAAAATAAATAAATCATTTTAGTTATGAGTAAAATAGTAGATATTCTAGCCAGAGAAATATTGGATTCGAGAGGCAATCCAACAGTAGAAGTTGATGTAATTACCGATTATGGTAGTGTAGGGTCGGCGGCTGTACCTTCAGGCGCCTCCACCGGCGTTTATGAAGCAGTTGAATTGAGAGATGATGATAAAAACCGCTATGTAGGAAAGGGTGTGAGTAATGCTGTGAATAATATTCATAGTAAAATAAAAGATCATCTTATTGGGCAATATGTAGAAGAGCAGAACCACATCGACAAAAAGTTAATTGAGTTGGATGGTACTGACAATAAGGCTAATTTGGGCGCTAATGCCATACTGGGCGTCTCCCTGGCTGTTGCAAAAGCCGCGGCGATGGACTATGGAATGCCCTTGTTCAGATATATTGGTGGTGTGAATGCCAATACCCTTCCAATACCTATGATGAATATACTTAATGGTGGAGAACATGCTGATAATAATATTGATATACAGGAGTTTATGATCATGCCTGTAAATGCTCCATCTTTTAGTGAATCGCTCAGGATGGGTTCCGAAGTATTCCAGAATCTGAAGAAAGTGTTGAAAGAGTCTGGCTATTCTACTAATGTAGGAGATGAGGGGGGATTTGCCCCCAACCTGAAGTCTAATGAAGAGGCCATAGAAACAGTTCTGAAAGCCATCGAACGGGCAGGCTATAAATCCGGAGAGGATATTTTTATAGCACTGGATCCCGCTGCCTCCGAATTTTATAATCAGGATAAAGGGGTTTACTTTCTCCAATCAGTCAATCAAGAGCTTAGCCCCAAAGATATGGTGAATTACTGGAAGGAATGGACCGACAAGTATCCCATTGTATCTATTGAAGACGGGCTCGATCAGGATGACTGGGAAGGCTGGCAACAACTTAACGCCGAATTAGGTGACAAGGTCCAGTTGGTGGGCGATGATTTGTTCGTTACAAACACCAACCGGCTGGCAAGGGGTATCAGCGAAGAGGTTGCAAATTCCATTCTGATTAAAGTGAATCAGATAGGGACTCTTACAGAGACCATCAATGCAGTTCAGATGGCATCCGTTAATTCCTTTACTTCAGTCATTAGCCATCGTTCCGGTGAAACCGAAGATACATTCATAGCAGATTTGGCTGTGGCATTGAATACCGGATTGATCAAAACAGGCTCAGCTTCCAGATCCGACCGTATAGCCAAATACAATCAGTTGATAAGAATTGAGGAAATGTTGGGAGACTCAGCCAGATTTCCCGGTAAGGATTTTAAATACATCAGGTAAATTGACATAAAATATATTGTCTTTTTTGAATCCGCAGGAATTAGATGTTCTGCGGATTTTTTTATTCCGGGTTTCTTTGTGAAAAGTTTTGTTTTTAAAAAGTTATAAGGGTAGAACCGAAATGATGATATATCTTATTATTTTAGAAGATGAATAAACAAATAAGATGATTGTGATTTATGTATATTTACAGATTTAAAATTGAATATATTGGTTTATATTTCACAGGAAATTGTGGGTTGAATAATATCGTAACTGAATAATGGCCATTTTTTTACAATTCAGAAAATATGTTGTTTTTCATAGAACCTCAAAGAATTTATGTTTGTTAGTGTTATTGACGCTCACTGGTATTGGAGTGAATTATGCACAGCGCATTCATTCTGATAATTTCAATGTCCATCACGGCCTTTCTCAGTCGAGCGTTACCTGCTTCATGAAAGATAACCGTGGGTTTTTGTGGATAGGAACCCAGGATGGTCTCAATCGTTTCGATGGATATGAGTTCAAAACATTTAAACACAGCTCTTCAGATACCAATTCCTTATCACACAATTACATCAATGATATTATCGAATCAGAGGACGGTTATTTTTGGATTGCTACAAATTATGGTTTGAACAGGTATAATCCTATAAATGGAAACTTTGAAGTTTTTCTGGCTGATTCTTCCCGTGATGGTATTCCGGAAAATCCGGTATTCAATTTATATCAAGATGATCGGGGGTTCATCTGGATTAAAACCATGAATTATATTACACGTTATTCTCCCGAATCGGGTGAATTTAGTAAATTCAGGCATTTTACAGAAGATTCAAATTTTGATGAAGGGGATAACAATTTTGCCATTTTGAAGGATCATACGGGTAAGCTTTGGATGGGTACAAAAGATGGATTGAATTATTTTAACGATACACTGGAACGCTTTACCAGATATCAATCGGATACAGGATCATTGAGCAATAACACTATCCATGATATATATGAGGATACCTCGGGTACCCTATGGATTGGTACAGATAAAGGACTTAATAAGTATAACAGAACTACCGGTGAATTCAGCCGGTATTATTTGGATAGCATAAACATAAATCGTGAAGTAAATAGCATCAATGATATATGTATTGATCAGGAAGGCTTGTTTTGGGTAGGTACCAATGCCGGTTTATATTTGTTTAAACCCCAAAAAGGTACTTTTGAAAAACCCGGCAAATTATTGCATATTTCTTCAAGATTAAATGAAATACAAATTAACGAGATCCGTAATTTTAATTCCAAAGTATTATGGGTGGGCACTTTACAAGGATTGACAAAATTACAAAAGAATCTGAAAGATTTTAGGCTTTATAAAAAGGATGATGAAAATCAGCCACTATTTGCTGATAACCTTATTGCTTCCATTTATAAGGATCAATATAATAGAATATGGGTAGGGACCTGGAATAATGGACTGTTTAGATTCGACAGAAATTCACTTCAATTAGAAAGCTTTACCAATCAACATCCTTACATAGCCGGTAATGATGTGCATGCCCTTTTCACTGATAACAGAAAACGAATGTGGATAGGTACAGAACAGGGTATTTCCTGGTATGATTTGAATGCCCAGTCTTTTCATTCCTTTGAACCGGAGCATTCGAAGAAAATATTCAATAACAACAGAGTATACTCTATTGATCAGGATCAGTCCGGAAGAATCTGGTTCGGAACACGAAACGGACTTCATGTTTATGATAATGAAAGCTTAAAAAGCTTTTATGGGAATGGTTCTGATACCACATCTTTAACTTCCAGTTTGGTATACGATGTCATGGTCGATAGCAAAGACACCCTCTGGGTAGCTACCAATAAGGGATTAAATAAATACCTGGGATCTGGTAAAGGGTTTAGACAATTCACAAGAAACTCACTTACATGTTCGAACTGCCTGGTGAGTAATGAAGTTATATGTTTACATGAAGATGATGCCGGTTATATATGGATTGGCACAGTCGGTGGCCTTAATCGTTTTAATCCCCGGAGCGGACAATTTAAAACTTATACCGAAGAGGATGGTATGTCCAATAACTTAATATATGCCATTCTGGAAGATGAAAGTGGTAACTTATGGTTAAGCTCCAACAGAGGGATTACCAAATTTGATCCTCATTCGGAAACCTTTTTAAATTTTGATATTTATGATGGACTTCAAGATTATGAGTTTAATCATCTTGCTGCCTATAAAGCCAGGGACGGTGAGATGTTTTTTGGAGGAATTTCCGGTTTAAATTCATTTTATCCCGATTCTATTGAGCCTTATCATCACATACCCAATATAGAAATCACTTCATTGGAAGTGATAACCAATAAAGAGAGAAGAATCCATGATTTAGTACTCACCGACAGCATTTCAATCTCACCCGGGAACAATCTTATAACCATTGAATTCGCTTCATTGGATTTTGTGCAGCCTTCACAAAATAAATATGCTTATAAGCTTGAAGGTGTGGAAAATGAATGGGTAGATATCGGAACGAGAAGGTATGCAACATTTTCGAATTTGTCCTCGGGTGATTATATTTTCAGGGTAAAAGGTTCCAATAGTGATAATATTTGGAATGAGGAGGGAGCATCGCTTTTTATTAGAGTGGAAACTCCTTTTTGGCAAGAAGATCTGGCCTTTCTGTTCTATGGGATATTGGGTATTGCTTTGGTATTATTGATCATACATTGGAGAACCCTCAGGTTAAGAAAAACCAATCAGCGATTAAAAGAACGTGAGCGAATAGCGCAACAGGTGGCCAGACAAAAAGAAGAATTAAGTATAAAAAACAGGAATATTACCGATAGTCTTTTATATGCAAAGCGCATACAGGAAGCTCTTTTGCCGTCTGATGATACCCTTAGAAATCTGCTGACAAATTCATTCACACTTTATAAGCCTAAAGACATTGTCAGCGGCGATTTTTACTGGATCAATGAGAAGGATGAAAAGCTTTTCCTGGCCGTAGTTGACTGTACGGGACACGGAGTACCTGGTGCTTTTATGTCAATTATTGGTGTGGAATTGTTCGATAATATAATCGATGATCAGGGTATTACTGAGCCAGAAAATATTCTTTATGAGATGAATAAAGGAATTTCATATACTTTATCCAAAGATGAGAAAAACCGGTGGTCCATAAAGGATGGGATGGATATGGCCCTTTGTGTAATTGATAAGAAGAAGAAAGAATTGAAATTTGCCGGTGCTTTTCGTCCTTTGTACCTGCTTCGCGATAATAAAATAGAAGAAATAAAAGGGGACCGTTTTTCGATTGGTTCCCATGATGATCTAAAAGATGTTAAGGAGATAACCAAGAGAACATTTGCTCTTGAGGAGTACGATATGGTCTATTTGTTTACCGACGGTTATGCCGATCAATTTGGAGGCCCTGAGGGTAAAAAATATAAATACCGGAGATTTCGCCACTTATTATTGACCATTTATAAATTGCCTGTGGAACAGCAGCAATATTATCTTAGAAAGAGCATTGAAGATTGGATGGGAGATAAGGAGCAGATAGATGACATATTGATTTTGGGTTTCAATCCGAAAACCATCGTACATGAAAACAGCAGATGGTAAAATAAGCCGTATGAAGCCTAATGAATTATTTTATAAAAGATTCTTCATTTTTTCCAGTAATGTTTCTATTTGAAAGGGTTTGCTGATATAATCGTCGGTTCCCGCTTCCAGGCACTCCTCTCTGTCTCCTAGCAAGGCATTGGCTGTTATGGCAATGATAGGCGTGTGTGTGTTTGTACTTTTCTCTATATTCCTGATTTTTTTTGTGGTGACAATTCCATTCATAACAGGCATTTGGATATCCATTAATATGATGTCGTATTTCACCGAACCGAATTTATCCAGTGCCTCTTTTCCATTATTGGCAACATCTACATTTTTTACCGATTTTTTTAGACTAAGCACTACGATTTTTTGATTGATCAGATTGTCCTCTACCAGAAGCACATTGGCGTCACCGAGTTCGATTTTCTCCTTTTCCCGGGTTGGCAACATTTCTGTATCTTCTTCCGTCTCCGGTTGTTCTTCCGCCTTTTTAAATGGGAGTGAAAACTGGAAATTGTACTTTTCCGGAAGAGTCTGTATTTGAAGCTGTCCTCCCAATGATTCAATGGTACGTTTCGCAATGTGTAACTCCAGTTGGTTTATTAATTTTTTGGTTCTAACAGCCTGTGACCTGTCCCGTACCTCTTTATAAAGTTGTTGAAGATCCATGGTGGATAGTTCAAATACAACTTCTACCAATGCGTTATCTGTGCCTGTTTGTTTGTCGGATATGTTGATTTCAATTTGTTTGGTCTTTGAATGTTTTAATATTTGTTCGATTAAGTTCAGAAAGATCTGTTTTATCTTAACCGGATCACCTGTTAGCGGGTAATCAATACTTGAATGGATATGAATGGGATGCTCCTGGCTGTTTGATTCTTTATCAACAAAGAGGTTTCTGGTGTTTTGCAGGGTGCTGTTGAGGTCAAATTTTATCTCGTATTTTTTTCGTTCCTGGACATCAACGTTGGTGATATCTGAAAAGCTGTTCACCACATCAACCAAGTTATTGGTGGAGGCCAGAATTGTATCAAAGTAATCTTTTGTCTGATCATTCAACTCAGAAGGATTGAGCATATTGGAAACCACTACAATATTGTTGAGGGGGGTGCGGATTTGATGAGATACTTTGGAAATAAATTCTTCTTTGTCTTTAAGCTCGTCCTGTAACTGGTAAATTCTGTTGTCTTTTCTTCTCCCAGTACCATGGATGCCCTTAATCATTAGGTAAATAATGGAAAAATTTGCTATATAAACCGTGGAGAAGGCAATTGCTCCTGTAGCAAAAATCCACTGCCGGCTAAAAACGGGAAAGGATAAAAATATTGGTGAAATGAGTACAACGAAAAGGAAAAGAAATGAAAACAGGTTGGCTTTTTTCTTAGTGGATAACAGGGCTACAATGGGATAGGTAGTGAGCCAGAAAATGTTCCCTCCTTGAATTTTCCCTGTGAACAGAGCAGTTAAGCAATACACCGAAATGATTATTAAAAGGAAATTACCTGTAAAACCTGACTTTCCTCTTTTTTGGCTATTGTGTAAAATTAGGTTTAAAACCAATAAGAGCACAGCCAAAAGTTTAAGGCTGCTCATGACTATGTTACCGGGTTCCATTAACTCAGTGAGCGTAATATTACTTATAAATATCAGGGAAAAAACGGATAAAAGATTGATGAAAAGTGCTTGGTTAAAATCTATAGTGTCAATAAGTTTATTGTCTTCACTCAGGAATTTAAATATTTTGCTGAAAACTTTCATATTAAGTTGCTCCCATTAATTCAACCGTAAAAATAACGAATTTATTAATTTTAAAGCGCAAAGAAAGAAACAAAATCCATTGTTTATTCAAATATCGTGAAGTAAAATTTCTGTATTTTCTTTTTATATTTGGCTGTTAAATTAATTTTGTTGTTGTAATAAACCACTTAAAAATCTATACCATGAAGAAGATTCTTTTCTTTGTCATTATTATTACGTTTTCTTTTGGTTCATTCTCACAAGAGGAGGATCCAACTGTTCAGGACTTGAATGATTTTTTTGATACCCAAACTTACATTGTTTTAGATCCCAACTCAACCTCCTCCTATAATATCAGACTAAAAGACGCGGTTGAAAACAGCTGGGATATAACTGATTATGAGTTAATTGAGCGTGAGGAATTTGAGGAGAAGAAAAGCAATCCGGGCAATTTCTTTTTAATCCCACATCTTTCTGTATTTGAGAGGGATAAAACAAAAGTACGGTATCGCTTTCAAAGTGTTTTAAAAGGGGATAAGAAAAATAGTTTGAAGGAAATGACTACACTATGCGCCGTGCCACTTTCTTACCGGCAGGTGGATGAGGAATACTGGGTCTACAAATTGGATGTTATTATAAGATTTATGCAGAAACACTTAAAAAATATGAAGGAGGATTCCGATATTATCGAGGAAGACTTTGACTATTATCATAAAAATCTGGAGGATATTAAGGATAAAACCCTTTACCTGATTGAGGATGAATTGGCTGAAGAAATAAATACAAGGGAAGAGATAGAAGAATATTATCCGTTTCCATTTAAGCTGGTGAGCAGGGATGAGTTAAAACAGGCCATCAAGGAAAAAAGAGAAGATGTTGTGTTTTTACATAAAGTTGGACCTCAGGGTTCAAACCTCCGCTCTCGCTGTTATAAAATATTACTGGGAATAAAGGATGCCAAAATGTATTATTATGATGATCACACCATAAAAAAAGGAAGAAGACCTGACGGCCTTCTGAAAAAGGATCTCAGAAGAATCAAAGCGAAAGCCGAAGGAGGAATATTTATTTTCTGATTATGCTTGAACAATACAATCCTGAAAAAATATTGTTTCTGGATATAGAAACCGTACCGCGGTTTTCCTCATATAGTGAATTGCCGGAAAAAGAGGAAGAATTGTGGGAGAAGAAGGCCTCAAGGATCAGAGAGGAAGAGGAGACAGCATCGGAGGCATATTCAAAAGCAGGAATTTATGCAGAGTTTGGTAAGGTAATATGCATTTCTGTTGGATTGATCATTAACAGATCTGGTAAATACGGACTTCGGGTGAAGTCATTCTACGGTGATGATGAGAAAAATCTTCTGGAAGAATTTACAGACATGTTGGATAAGTTTTCCAACAAATCCGATGTTTACCTATGTGCCCATAATGGAAAGGAATTTGATTTTCCTTACATAATCAGAAGATTGTTAATTAATGGATTGCCTGTTCCGGAAATATTGAATGTTCCCGGTAAAAAGCCCTGGGAAGTACCTTTCCTGGATACTATGGAATTATGGAAGTTTGGAGATTATAAAAATTATACCAGCCTTGATCTGCTTGCCTATAAGTTTGATATTCCTACACCAAAAGACGATATTGACGGAAGCATGGTCGGGAAAATATACTGGCAAGATCAAGATCCATCACGCATTGTGCGTTATTGTGAAAAGGATGCAATTACAGTGGCCCAACTTTTTTTGCGATATAAAAGGATGGATTTAATTGATCAGGAGAATGTCGAATATGTAACCGAGTGATAATTCTATTCCTGTCCTTATATTTACTTATTGATCAGGGTATTATTGAAATTATTCAAAAGTGGAAAGAAACTTGCTTACCATTTCCAGAAACTTTCCCCTCTTTTCAGCATGTACCCAGTGCCCCGCACCTTCTATGGTCTGAATCCCGGCATGGGGGAAAATCTTTAAAATGGATTCTTTGTCTTTTTGCTGAATGTATTCAGATTGTTCGCCTTTAATAAACAGTACGGGAAACGTGAAATTTTCAGTGTTGTTTTGGTACTTGTCAGGATCCAGGCCGTCCAGAATAGAGGGCAACTCATTTCTTATGGTTTTTAGGTTCAAAAGCCATCTGAATGTTCCTTTTTTATCGCGCTTCAGATTTTTTAACAGGAATTGTCTCACCCTTTGATAAGGAATGACTTCGGCTAAATGGCTGTCGGCCTCTTTTAAGGTGTTGATATGGCCTATATCCAGATTATACAATGCATTGATAATATTTAAGTGATTCAGGGCATGGGGATTTGAGTTTGTCAACATCTGGTAGGGAGAAGGGGCAATATCCACTACAATCAGTCTCTGAACCATTTCAGGGTAGGCCACTGCAAAGAAAAGTGCGGTTTTCCCTCCCATGGAGTGCCCGATTATATTCGCTTTTTTTATGCCTTGGTTTTCCATGAACTCCAGCAGATCATCGCGCATCACGTAATAGTTGTGTTTATCACTGTGGGGAGAATGACCATGATTTCTCTGATCTACAAGGTAAACCGAATGGGATTCAGAGAAGGCTTTACCTATATTCATCCAGTTGTCAGAGGAACCATACAATCCATGCAAGATGATAAGCGGTTCTCCTTCACCCATTTGTCTGAAAAACAAATCCATGTAGCTTTATTTTAATTGTCTGAGATAAAGTTGTATGGTATTTTCCAGTCCGTAATACAAAGCGTCGGCTATTAGTGCATGGCCGATGGAGACTTCCAGTAAACCCGGAATATGTTCTTTGAAATAACGCAGGTTATCCAGATTCAGATCATGACCGGCATTTAGCCCAAGACCTTCTTCGTTTGCTGTCTCTGAGGCTTTTATAAAAGGGCCTATGGCTTCCTCCTTGTTTACAGGATATTTTCTTGCATAAGGCTCTGTATAGAGCTCAACCCTGTCTGTACCAGTTTCAGCGGCATTTCTGATCTGTTCGGGTTCGGTTTCAATAAAGATGGAAGTCCTGATGTTGGCAGAACGTAATTCTTTAATCACCTGCTTCAGAAAATCCTTATTTTTGATGGTGTCCCATCCCTGATTTGAAGTCAGGTTTTTCGGAGAGTCCGGCACCATTGTCACCTGGTCGGGTCGGACCTCTTTAACCAACTGCAAGAAATTTTCCGAGGGATAGCCTTCTATATTGAATTCGGTCGTGATTTCGGTTTTGATGTCCCTGACATCTTGGTAGCGTATATGCCTTTCATCCGGCCGGGGATGTACTGTAATTCCCTGAGCACCGAATCTTTCACAGTTTTTCGCCGCTTCCAGTACGTTCGGGATATTACCTCCCCTGGCATTTCTAAGTGTGGCAATTTTGTTTATATTTACACTTAATCTTGTCATGATTTTTGTACTGATTAAAATAGAACAATTTAATGAAACGTTAATTTAACGTCGCAAAATTAACGTTTTTAAAGGAACTTTATATGGTAGCCAAAGATTTAATTTCATATGATATTGCTCCTGTTAAAACTTCCGATACCGGATTGGAGGCTTTAAACTGGATGGTCTTCTATAAAGTTTCTCATCTCCCCATTGTTAACAATAAAAAATTCCTGGGATTAATAGCGGAAGACGATATATACGACTTGAATGATCCGGAAGAGCCTATTGGGAATCACCGGCTTTCTCTTTTCAAACCTTATGTTTATTCCAATCAGCATCCTTACGAGGTGCTTGAAGTGGCTTCAAGGCTGAGACTTACCGTCATTCCGGTTATCAGTGAGGAGGATGAATATATGGGAATGATTAAAATGGTAGACCTGATGCATTTCTTTGCAAGATTATCAGCCATAGAAAAAAACGGAGGCATCATAGTGCTCGGTTTGCATATGAATGATTATTCATTAAGTGAAATCGCACAAATTGTGGAATCAAACGATGCTAAAATACTGAGCATGTATCTCAAAACTCAGCCCGATTCCGTAAGGATTGAAGTCACGCTTAAATTGAATGTTTCTGATCTTACTTCCATCATCCAAACATTCAATCGCTACGATTATGAAGTCAAAGCTTCGTTTGTGGAAGTTGACCAGCAAGAGGACCTGTACAATTCCCGCTTCGATCATCTGATGAGATATTTGAATACTTAAAATCTGTTAAATCATTACCATTATGAAAGTTGCTGTTTACGGCAGAACGTTTGATCAGGGTTTTCTCAGTTATATCCAGGATTTTTTTCAGCTACTGAATAATTATGGATTCCAAATAGATATTTACCAGGATTTTTTATCTTACATGATTGATCAATACCGGTTCCATCCATCAGTAAACGGCACTTTTACCGGATATAAGGATATTGATAAAAAGGTGGACTTTCTCATCAGCATAGGAGGGGATGGCACTTTGCTGGATACGGTATCTTTGGTTAGGGATACCCATATTCCTGTTATTGGGATCAATACAGGAAAACTGGGATTCCTGGCAAATATAGCCAAAGAAGAGATTTCGGAAGCTATAGAATCCCTGTATTATAGTAAGTATACGATTGAGCAACGTTCATTACTGCACCTGAGTTCCGACGAGGCCGTTTTTCCGGAATTCAGTTATGCATTAAATGATATGTCCATACAGAAGAAGGATTCCCAAATGGTTACTGTTCATGTTTATTTGAACGACAAATATTTAAATACTTATTGGGCTGATGGATTAATCATAGCCACCCCTACCGGCTCAACCGCATATTCTTTGAGTGCGGGAGGCCCTATTGTTTTACCTGATAGCCACAATTTTATAATATCTCCTATCGCACCCCATAACCTTACGGTACGTCCTATCGTAGTATCTGATAATGGTGAAATCGTATTGAAACCGGAGGGACGTTGTTCTAAATATCTGATATCCATGGATCACCATTCCAGGATAGTAAATAAGATAATGAATATTACAGTAAAAAAAGCCGGGTTCTCCATGAAAGTTCTGCGGCTGGATAATACAGATTTTTATACAACTTTGAGGAATAAACTGATGTGGGGGGTTGATACAAGAAATTATTCAGAACAATCAAAATAATCTTTTTAAAATTGAGATAACATTTTCATTGTACAAACAGTTAAAAGAGTTTAATATGAGAAAAGCATTGAAGTATACTGCATTAATCATTGTCTTACTGCTGCCTTTAGTATCTTTTTCTCAGGAATGGAAACTGCGTAGAACTGAATTAATTGTGGGTTTTGGAGGAACCGATTACCACGGAGACATTGAAAAAAGGAGCAGTTTTCCCGGTCTGAGGACCATTGATTTTTCTTATGTACGTCCAAATATCAGTATTGGAGGTAGATATAGGTTGACTGAAAGAGAAAACATTAAAGGCAAACTGTCGTTTGGTTATCTGGAAGGCTCGGATGAGGGTACCGAAAATGCTTCAAGGAATTATGCCTTCATCACCTCATTGTATGAATTCAGTGCACGATATGAATATTCCGTTATACCTGAAAACACCCCTGTTAATTATTCATTTGGAAACTTATTGGACGGTTTGCGAAGTAACAAAGCCAATTTAAATACTTATTTTTTTGGAGGCCTTGGAGGCAGTTATTTTGAACCATCGCCCAAAGCTGGGTTGGAAGGGAGTGATGGGTTTGATAACAGTAAGAATATGGCGTTGGTTTTACCGATAGGGGCCGGAATTAAATATCCATTAACCGAAAAAATTTTTTTGGGCTTTGAAATAGGCCGTCGTTTCACAACCACGGATCTTATTGATGGTTATACTTCTGAATATTCAAATTGGCCGGACTCATACTATTTTTCTTCATTGAACGTTGTATTGAAAATCGATTCATATTCTAACAGAAGATTACGACCATAACGGACATTCAATGAATAGATTAACTCTTCTTATTATTTTTTGCTTTTTTTTAACAGGCGTTCATGCTCAGGATGATTTAGCTATAGGGTTTTATGGGGGAACTTCCCAATATATGGGAGATATGAATAAAACAAATCCATTTTATGCTCCTTCGCCGGCTATAGGATTTGGGATCAAGTCGGATCAGAATTTACGTTATTCTTTTCAGCTTATGGGTTCCTATAATCCGCTCAGAGGGAATCCGAAATATGTTAAAGAATATAATTTGCCTGATAAGGAAAATATAAGTTCATTCAATACCAGTCAGGTTGATCTGTCACTGACAACTGAATTCAATTTCCTTCCATATGAGAGCTATAACATCAAAAAGCGTAATTTTACACCATTTGTTTTTGCAGGAGTTGGTATCAGCAATTTCCTGAGTGATGTGCCAAACAAATTTCCGGTTACAATTCCTTTTGGATTGGGAATTAAATATAATATCTTTGAACGCTTTTCGATAGGAATAAAGTGGATGACTAAAAAGACTTTTTATGATAATATGGAACAAGGTGCTGGTGTTTATGATAATGGAAAAAAGGATGGGGTTCAAAATGTTTCAGAAAAGGAAAGCCAATCTGTAATTCATAACGATGACTGGTATCATCACGGATTTCTTTTTGTGACGTTTAAACCTTTTAGAGAACAAATTCCATGTCCTACATATGAGGAATAACTTTTTGATGGTCTATGGCTACAAAAGAACAAATAAATAAGGAAAGATTACCGCGGCATGTAGCCGTCATTATGGACGGCAATGGTCGGTGGGCTAAGAAAAGGGGTAATCAGAGAATTTTTGGACACAAAAACGGAGTTAAATCGGTGCGGGAAACTGTGGAAGCCGCGGCAGAATTAGGTGTTTCCTACCTTACTTTATATGCATTTTCACGGGAAAACTGGAATCGTCCCAATCACGAGATCGAGGCCCTGATGTCATTGTTGATTTCCACCATTGATAGTGAAATCAAAACCCTTATGGAAAATAACATCCGTTTGTTCTCTATTGGTGATCTTGCAGGACTTCCGGGGAAGGTTCAGGAGAAGATCAAAGAAGCCAAACAGAAAACTTCGGAGAATAAAGGATTACGCCTCGTTTTGGCATTGAACTACAGTGCACGTTGGGAATTAGCTGAAGCCATGAGAAATTTTGGGCATGATGTGAGGGAGGGAAACACAAATGACAATCTGGATATTGAAACTGCTAAAAAATATCTGGCCACTAAAGATATACCCGATCCCGATCTCCTGATCAGGACAAGCGGAGAACGCCGGCTCAGCAATTTCTTATTGTGGCAATTGGCTTACACAGAATTATATTTTACAGAAGTACTTTGGCCCGATTTTAGAAAAGAAAATTTTTATGATGCAATTATCGACTATCAAAACAGGGAGAGAAGATTTGGTAAGACGAGTGATCAGCTTGATGGCAAAAAAGAATCAGATAAAACAAAAAATAATGCACCCCACTATGGTTAAGAAAATTGCACTTATATTCGGCATATTCATACTCTTGCATAATGTTACTTTTTCCCAGGAGCCAGAACCGGATTATGAAGTGATAGATTACTCAAACCCAGAAGAGTATTATCTTAAATCAATCGATGTACAGGGAGTAAGGTATCTGGATAAGGAAATTCTGGCCAATCTTTCAGGATTAAGACAGGGCGACCGGATTACCGTTCCCGGCGATGACATTACTAAAGCCATTAACAATCTTTGGTCGCAGGGATTGTTCGCAGATGTAAAGATCTTTGCCCAAGAAGTAGAAAGTGATTCCATTTCTCTGGTAATATCCCTGCAGGAACAACCTCGGCTCTCCGAACTTGATATTACGGGTGTTCGTAAACGGGAAGAAAAAGACATCACAGAAGACCTTGAGCTGAAGCAAGGAAGCCAGGTTAACCGAAATGTGATCAACAACATCAAGGAAACCATTAAGGAGTATTTCTATGATAAAAAATATCTGAATACAGAAATACAGGTAAGCAAAGTGGATGATACTACCCGCAACAACAGGGTAGCTTTGAAAATCAAGGTGGATAAGAACGAGAAGGTGAAGATTAAGGACATCACCTTCTCGGGGAATAAGGTGTTTGGCGACGGAGAACTAAGAAGGGAAATGGAACATACCCACAAAAAGAACTGGAACATTTTCCAGGGTTCGAAATTCCTTCCCGAAAAATATGAAGAAGACAAGGAGATTATCCTGGAAAAATACAAAGAGAATGGTTACCGGGATGCACGTATTGTTGATGATACCGTGTATTCTGTAAGTGAGGATCGGATTAAGATTCATATGGATCTCCATGAAGGCAAACAATATTTCTTCAGCGACATCAACTGGACGGGAAATACCGTTTATCCTTCGGAGTTGCTCATGCAAAGACTTAAAATAGATAAAGGAGATCCTTTTGATATGGCGTTGCTAAATGAACGGATTAATGCGGCGGAAGATGCTGTGGGCAACTTGTATCTCGATAACGGGTATTTGTTTTTTAATGCCAATCCTGTTATCTCACAAATAGAAGACGATTCGGTGGATATTGAAGTCAGAATACAAGAAGGTAAACAGGCAGAGTTGAACCGGGTAATTATTGAGGGCAATACCAAAACCAACGAGCATGTTGTCCGAAGAGAATTGAGGACCCAGCCGGGTGATCTTTTTAACAGATCAGCCATCCAGAGATCCCAAAGGGAATTGTCTCAATTGGGCCATTTCGATCCCGAACAGATGGGTATCGAGCCTATTAACATCAACCAGTCAAGGGGTGAGGTTGACCTGAATTATTCGGTGGTGGAAAAGCCCAATGATCAGCTTGAAATATCCGGAGGTTGGGGTGCCGGCATGTTTGTGGGTACCGTAGGAATAACCTTTAATAATTTTTCTGCGCGGAGGCTTTTTGAAAAGGGTGCCTGGAAGCCTGTGCCTTCAGGGGACGGCCAGACTTTATCCCTCCGGGCAAGAACCAACGGAAGTTATTATCAAAACTACAGCCTCTCATTTGAAGAACCTTGGCTGGGAGGCAAGAAACCAAATAATTTGTCCATTTCAGCCTATCATTCGATACAAAACACAGCCAGTTATTTTTATCAGCAAGACAACGCTTCTCATTTTAAAATTAGCGGCGGATCAGTGGGATTGCGGCAAAGGCTTCAATGGCCCGATGACTATTTTATCTTAAGCAATTCGTTTAGCTATGAACGATATAACCTGAAAGATTGGAGCAGGGGAAGCTTTATTATGCAAGATGGTATAGCAAATAATTTCAGCTTTAGTACCACTTTCGGAAGAAATTCCGTTGACCAGCCAATATATCCCAGAGGTGGTTCAAAGTTCATGCTTACACTGAAAATTACTCCGCCTTATTCCCTGTTTGACGATGTCAATTATAAAACGGCATCCCAAGCGGAGAAATATGAGTGGGTTGAATATCATAAATGGACATATAAAGGCGAATGGTATCAGAGATTGTTCGATGATCTTGTTTTGGCTGTCAACACAGAGTTCGGATACCTGGGATATTACAATCCCGATATAGGACACAGTCCGTTTGGTACATTTGATGTTGGAGGTGACGGTATATCAGGATATAATTTATACGGACGTGAGACCATTGCATTGCGCGGATATGAGAATAGTTCGCTGACTCCTATTGTAAATGGAAAGAAAGCAGGTAATATCTATGAAAGGAACTATATGGAGCTGAGATACCCCGTATCGCTTAAACAGCAGGCCACTATTTATGTATTGGCCTTTGCCGAGGCCGGGAACGCCTGGTTTGATTCCGATGAGTTCGATCCTTTATCGCTGAAAAGGTCTGCAGGAATCGGACTTAGAGCTTTCCTCCCCATGTTTGGGTTGTTGGGAATCGACTGGGGCTACGGATTTGATGATATACCGGGTAGGCCTGACGCAAACGGTGGACAATTCCATTTCGTAATAGGGCAACAATTTTAAGATGATATGGCTTATGCGGAAATCAATGCTCATATTTTTGTTGTTTTTGGTTAGCTCCGTAACATACGCCCAAAGATATGCATACGTAAATACCGAGTATATTTTGAGCAATATTCCTTCTTATAATTCTGCTCAGGAAAAGCTGGATCAGTTGTCCGATGAATGGCAGCAGGAGCTTGAAACAGAAAAGGAAGAGCTGGATGAGATGGAGAAGGAGTTTCAAAGCGAAAAGGTGTTGCTTACCGATGAAATGAAACAAAGGAGAAAGGAGGAAATCAATAAAAAGGAAGAGGAGATTCAGAAATTGCAGAGCAAGTATTTTGGCCCCCAAGGTGAGCTTTATCAGAAAAGACAGGATTTGGTCCAGCCCATACAGGAAGAAGTGTATAGTGCCATTGAAACCATTGCCAGCAGGGGAAACTATGCGGTTATTTTTGATGCCGCAGGTGAGTCAAATATGCTCTATACTGATCCTAGCCACGACAAAAGCGACGATGTTCTGAAAGAACTAGGATATAAAAATTAAATTCATTCATTAACCAATTAATTAACATTTTAAAAATCAGTAAATTATGAAGCGAGTTGTTTTGTCATTATTATTAATAACGTTTGTTTTTCCTGCTGTTAGCTTTGCTCAGTCCCAGGATTTAAAATTCGGGCACGTTAATGTATCTGAGCTTATGAGTATGATGCCTGAAAGAGACAGCATCCAACAGGAAATGAAGGAATACCAAAAAATGCTCCAGAATGAGATGCAAACCATGCACAAGGAGTATACTCAAAAATTACAGGAATATCAAGAAAACAGCGAGAGTTATTCCCCAACGGTCAGAAAATCCAAGGAAGGGGAATTGCAGCAAATGCAACAGCGAATACAGGAGTTTCAAACTTCGGCCCAACAGGATATGCAGCAGAAGCAGGAGGAATTGATGGAGCCTTTGATGGATCGGATCGAAAATGCCATACAGCGTGTTGGAGAAGAAAACGGCTATATTTATATATTTGATACCAGCGCGGGAGCTCTTGTTTATCAATCTGAACAAAGCGAAAATGTTATGCCGCTTGTTCGGGAAGAACTCGGATTGCAATAGCAGTTAAAGACTAGTTGAATAACAGGCCATCTCATGAGATGGGATGGCCTTTTTTCATTTGTGCCACGCCATGTTAAAATCCGAACAATCTATAGGAATTTTCGATTCAGGAGTGGGAGGCTTGACTGTGGCTTCTGCCATTAAATATTTGTTACCCAATGAACGC
>JBNJFN010000014.1:0-19846 GCA_051746885.1 Bacteroidota bacterium
CCCATCTCAATATCCAGTGCCTTTACTTCAAAAATGGTTCCGGTATAATAATCGAGGCCCCGGGCGAGCTTGGGATCAAATTCCACCTTATTATTCAGTTCCAGCGTATCCACATAATCCAGGATTTCCTTTATTTCATTAACGCCTTTATTCCCTTCCTCATCTGAAAGCCAGTCATCCAGATATTCAACCTTTTCCTGATTGGTTCCTTCCAGAAGAAGAAAAGCATCCAGCTTTTCCACTGCTGCAGCATTGATACCCCTTTCCTTCAGCTCTTCCTTAACCTTTTCGTGCCCGATCTTATCCAGCTTGTCGATGGCCATCGTGAGGTCCATAAATTTTTCAGGGTTTTGAATGTAATTCGCAAGGCCTTTCAATATCTTCCTGTTATTAACCTTGATGACTACATTCAGTCCCAGCTTCATGAACACATCATCCATGATCTGGATCAGCTCTACTTCATTAAGGAGTGAATCGCTGCCGATCACATCGCCATCGCATTGGTAAAATTCGCGGTAACGGCCTTTTTGTGGTTTATCCGCCCGCCACACCGGTTGTATCTGGTACCGCTTAAAGGGGAAAGTAATCTCATTTCGATGCTGCACCACAAAACGGGCAAAAGGAACGGTAAGATCATATCGTAAGCCCTTCTCAGAAATCACCGAAGCCAGTTTTTGAAAGTTCCGGTTCTGAAGGTCTTCCTCTCCGGCTTTTGCAAGATAATCCCCGGAATTCAGAATTCTGAAAAGTAGCTTATCGCCTTCTTCCCCATATTTTCCGAGCAAAGTGGATAAATTCTCCATTGAGGGGGTTTCCAGCGGCTGATACGCGTACCGTTGAAAAACTTCCCGGATGATATCAAATATATAATTCCGTTTGACCATGACTTCAGGGGAGAAGTCTCTCGTACCCTTCGGTATGGTTGGTTTTTGTTTCGCCATAAAAACACAATTTGAAACTCTCGCAAAGATAGAATTTTCAGGAGGAATAATTCATACATTCTATGAGAATTCTCAGGAACACTGGAGGCTTGTTCTGTGGCAAAATCAGAGGGAAATATAACAGAAAAAGAGATGCCATGCCTACGGCATTCAGGTTTAGCAGGCAACTATTAACCCCGCATTCCATTTCATGCGGAGCTACAAAGATGTCATCCCTGCCTGGAGGCAGACAGGCGGCAACCACCGGATTTCGGTCTGTAGACATAGTATTCTGTCTTGGAATTCATTAAATTATCTACGAATTCGTGAGTATAGTACTCAGCCATACGGGAGGAGGAAATTGTCATATTATTGTCTGTTATAAGATAGTCGGAAATCAAAAACCCCGGTAATCTATTCAGACCACCGGGGTTTAATCTGTAAATATTTATGGTGCCGAATTTTATACTTTCTCCAACTTACCTTCTATCTCAACACCTGCTTTGGTAAAAAGAACCCCTACGGGGCATGCTTTTTCTGTATTCTCCAAACATTTGTCCAATTTATCTTTTGCAGCATCGGACCGAACCCTTACCGTATATTTTACTTTTTCAATTGTATCAGAGCCCTTGGCAGCATCCATTTCCACTTCCACCCTCTCAACATTAAGCCGCATTTTATCGGCCACTTTTTTAAAGATGGTAGAAATACAACCGGCCAAACTCATCACAGATAATTCAAGGGCACTGGCTCCTAAATCTGTTGCATCAGGCAAATCGGTAACTACGGAATGAGTCCTTCCGTTGTCAATAACTGACTGATATCCATCTACCAACACTGATTTCGACTTCATATAATTTCCTCCTTTTTTAATGATTTATTATGCAAATAATATTCTTTGATCACTAAATACAAATGATATTTGTTATAAGTTCAATTTCCGGTTTATATTCTTCCCGGATTTCTTTATTCAGCCCGGCAATTCAATATTTTAAACGGGCCCGGGGTACGGCATCCATATCTTCAAAGCTTCCCCTCAGGTACTTATAATACCCCACCATAGCAATCATGGCTGCATTATCCATGGTATATTCAAAACGGGGGATGTAAACATTCCACCCGTATTCCCGGGCAGCATCATTAACAGCTCGCTTCAAACCTGAGTTGGCAGCCACCCCACCGGCTATGGCAATTCTCTTTATACCTGTATTTTCAGAAGCCCGAATGAGTTTCTCCATCAATATATCCACAATGGTGTATTGAAGAGAAGCACAAAGGTCACTGAAATGATCGTTAACAAAATTTTTATTTTTCTTTACCCTATCTCTGAGAAAATAGAGGAAAGCCGTCTTCAAACCGCTAAAACTGTAATTCAAATCACTGATGTTGGGCCGGGTAAACTCAAATGCATGGGGATCGCCTTCCCTGGCCTTTTTATCAATAACAGGACCTGCAGGATAAGGAAGGTTCATGATCTTACCGCACTTGTCAAAGGCTTCACCTGCGGCATCATCAATGGTTTCTCCAATCACTTCCATATCCAGATAATCCCTGACAATGGTTAACTGTGTATGTCCGCCACTTACCAACAGGCATAAAAAAGGAAAAGCGGGAGCAGAATGCCCTTCTTCATTGGGGTCCTTTATAAAATGGGCTAAAATATGGGCCTGCAGGTGATTGACCCCGATAATAGGAATATCTTGTGCAAGCGCAAAAGCTTTGGCAAAAGATGTACCAACCATTAGTGAACCCAGCAATCCGGGCCCCTGTGTAAAAGCTACCGCATCTACCTCATCTTTTGCGATTCCGGCTTTCTTAAAAGCCTGGTCTACAACGGGTATGATGTGTTGCTGATGGGCCCGTGAGGCAAGCTCCGGTACAACACCTCCATAATTCTTATGAACCTCCTGTCCTGAAATTACATTGGAATAAATATAAGTATCTTTCAGTATAGCAGCAGAAGTATCATCACAGGAAGATTCTATGCCCAATATCGTTACTCCCATTATTGGTATGGTTTATGCATTTATTTTTAAAACTATTTTTTATTTATTTGCGTTGTTATTACTAAGAATCAAAAACAGGCAAAACTATTAAAAAAATTTACAAAATATTACTCATAGTGTTTTTGGTTATTTTAATTCTGCCAGCCACCGGTTATCTCCTGGTAAAAAATCAAAATGTCCAAAACTATATCGTTCATCAACTATCCGATGCGTTTTCAAAGAAACTGGATACACACTTTGAAGTTAAATCGGCTTATTATACGCTTTTTAACAAGCTGGTGCTTGAAGATGTTTACCTGGAAGATCGGAGTGGCGACAGCCTGCTTTATTCAAAAAAATTGACAGGACATCTTAATTTTCTTGACCTGAAAGACAGGGAGCTTTATTTCAAAAAACTATCCATGGACAGCGCTACTATTCACCTGAGAAACGACACGGCTAAAAACATCAACTTCCGGTTTTTAATCGAAACGCTGAAAAGGAAGGATACCACCAAGCCCAAAATGCACATACGCTGCAATAATATGGCAATAAACGAGTCAAAAGTCACCTACAACACCAACCTGCCCGAAAAAAAGGATTATGGATTAGATTTCAATCATCTAACCCTTCATAATTTCAATATTGAAGCTCAAAATCTGAATATAGACAGCGGAAAGATCCACGCAGATCTTAATAATCTCTCATTTAAAGAAAAAAGCGGAATAAAGGTTTTTGATCTTCAATCAAGAATCAGACTGAACAAAAAGAAGCTGGCCCTGAAAGAACTTGCCATGCGTACGTCCCATTCATTCTTTCAAACCGACTCAATTGTGCTTCAACACGATCACTATAAAAATTTCCGGGATCCCTTAAATAAGTTAAGGTTGGATTTAGACCTCAGGGAATCGAACATCGCCTTCAATGATCTTGCTTATTTCTCAACTACTTTTCAGGATATTCCCAATCAAAACTTTGTGATATCGGGAAATATAAATGGCACTGTCAGCAATTTGAAGGGGGATAGTGTGTATGTAGGCACCGGCAGGCAAAGTGAGGTACTCACCAATTTTAGTCTTACTGGTCTCCCTGACATATCAAAAACTTACATGTATATCGATGTCAACCGCCTTTACACGGGGATAAAGGACCTCGGACTCATCAACAAACTGCTGGGGAAAAAAGACAACATTACTTTACCGGATAATTTTCAAAATATGGGGAGGATTGAATACAGAGGTAACTTCACCGGATTTCTCGATGATTTTGTGGCCTATGGGAAATTCAATACCCAGTTGGGAGAATTTTCCACCGATTTGTTGATCCGGCCAAAGCAAACCCAGGGGTTGGCCCTTGAAGGAAATCTGCAAACCCAAAATTTCAATATTGGCAGGATGCTTGAAAACGAAGAACATTTCGGCAATATGAACATGGATATTCAGGTTGAAGGATCTATATTTCCTGAGCAAGGCTTTCAGGCTCAAACCAAAGGCAGAATAAAAAAGCTGGAAATCAACCGGTATAATTACAAAAACATTCAAATCAACGGTTTTTTAACCGATAGGATGTATGACGGCGTCCTTACCATTTCAGATCCAAACATCAAATTTGATTTCCAGGGTGGTATCGATTTTACAGATGATGTGCCAATTTTTGATTTCGATGCCCGACTGAAAGAAGCCAGACTCAACAAACTAAATCTGGCAGGGAAGGATACATCGGCCAGACTGTCTTTTAGCTTAACCTCGAATTTCCAGGGAAACAATCTCGACAATGCCAGCGGAACCATCACTATGAACGAAGGAGAACTGGTGAAAAACAGCCAAAACCTGAATTTTGAGAACCTGCAGCTCGATGCCAAACACAGAAGTGATACCAACCGGATAACACTTACTTCAGATTACATCAATGCAGAACTAGTAGGTCAGTACCAATCCACAACAGTATATCGGTCGCTGAAAAATATGGCAGTCTCCTACCTGCCTGTTTTTGTGGAACAAAAGGAAGACACCGCTGCAGTAAAGGCAAAAAACGATTTCGAATTGAGCATAAACCTGAACCATACCCGGAAAATTACGGATATATTTTTCCCGGATTTAAATATTCACGACAGCAGCCAGGTTAATCTGCAATATGATGAAAATACGAAATCTTTCAGATTGGCGGCAGAAACCAACAACTTCAACTATAAAAACTATAATTTCCAGGATATTAGCATGATTAGCCGCTCACAGGACAGCGTATTCTCTCTTGTGTTCAGATTTGATAAATTAAAAAGCCAGACAGGCAAAGAAAAAAGTTATTTTCATAACTTCGAGCTAAAGTCATTAACAGGCGATAATACATCTAATTTCACGATCAACTGGGATGACCCGAAAGAACAATCCAGGAAAGGAGAGATCATTGCGCTTTTGGAGATGGACAGGTCTGAGATCACAAATAACATTCGGACCAACCTCTATTTCTTACCAAGCGATATAGATATACAAAACAACCAGTGGCAGCTTTCACGGAGTTCCGTGACAATTGACACTACCAGCATCTCCTTTAATAACCTCAGCTTTTATCATAAAGATCAACGCATGGAAGTTGACGGTAAAATAACAGAAGATCCCCGCGATACGCTACTGGTTGATTTTTCCGACATTCAACTCGATTATGTGAATCTGTTCTTTCCGAAAGGGAACCTTAAATTTAACGGTATTATCAATGGAAAAGCAAAATTCGCGGATCTTTCCGATGAAACTACTTTCCACTCCGATCTGACTATCGATACCTTATTTATCAATGACAATAAAATCGGGAATACCCGGATCACCAGCAAATGGATCAACAACAAAGAGGAGCTTGGGCTGAACGTGTTGAGCAAAAAAGACGACCTTAAAACGGTGGATCTGAACGGAGGATATGATCCTTCCACTCAAAGTTTACAGTTTGGTATCAACCTCGATAAAGTCAGGATGGCCATCCTTAACCCCATTCTCCGGAAATCATTTTCTGACTTTGAAGGAGCACTCAGCGGATATTTAAAATTATCAGGCACCCTCAATAACCCCTTATTCAACGGCAGACTGCTATCCGAAGAGGCCTCATTCACTATAGACTATTTGCAAACCCGTTATAATTTAACGTCTAATCTGGATGTTACAGACAACAAAATAAATTTTGACAGTATAACCGTAACTGACGAAGTGGGTAATCAGGCACAGGTAAACGGACAACTCAATTTTCATTCCTTTAATAACATCGATTACAACTTCAATATTGAGGCACAAAAACTAAGATCACTCAATACCTCAGGTTTTGACAACAGCATCTATTACGGAGAAGCCTTTGCCTCAGGTCCTGTAAACATTCAGGGAAACACACAAACCAAAAACCTGAATATTGATGCTTCTTTGAAAACGGAAAACAATACTCTGATCAACTTACCCATCGGTCAGAGAGGAAACAACGAGAAAAACCAGTTCATAACTTTCGTCGGTAATAACAGCAAAAGCGAAGCTCAGGAAACAGAACAAGAGGAGGAATGGTTTACCAGTAATTTAACGGGTACTGATCTGGACTTTGACCTTGAAATAACACCCGAGGCCCAGACCCGGCTTATACTCGACCCGGATTTCAGCGACATTATCGAAGCCCGGGGTCGCGGTAACCTGAATATGGGGGTTGACAATAATGACAATTTCAGCATATACGGGGATTACGTCATCGAAGACGGAACATACTTGTTTTCGCTTCAAAATGTAATCAATAAAAAATTTGAGATCCAAGAGGGAAGTCAGATTGTATGGAACGGCAAACCCCAGGATGCGGACATTGACATTACCGCTGTATATAGGCTTCGCACTTCCCTGAACAATCTGTTCATGGATACTACAGAATATTATAACCAACAGATTCCTGTAGATTGCAAGGTTCAACTGACCAATAAACTGAGCAGCCCCGACATCAACTTTGAAATCGATCTTCCAACTGCAGATGAAAGTACCGTTGCCCGGGTTAATGGCGCTATAAACGACCAGGAAGAGTTGAACAAACAATTCCTCTCCCTGCTCGTTTTGAATACCTTTATGCCTTCGCAGCAATATCTGGCAGGACGACCTGAAACCTTTGAAATGGGGGCTACAAGTATGGCATTCACCACCGGCGAACTGTTATCAAATCAACTAAGCCAATGGCTTTCACAGATATCTTCCAACCTGAATATCGGGGTGAATTATCAACCGGGGGATGAAATATCCAAAAACCAGGTAGAAGTGGCTCTTTCCACTCAATTGCTCAACGACCGCCTGATCATCAACGGTAATGTTGGAACATCCGATAAATATCACCGCTCAAGCGAATTCATAGGCGATTTTCGGGTGGACTGGAAACTGAAGCCAAACGGAAAGCTCAGGCTCAAATTTTTCAACAGAAACAGCGATCGGCTAATCTATGAAGAAACCCGGTATATTCAAGGAGCGGGGCTGTTCTACAGGGAGGAATTTAACAGCTTCAGGGAACTGTTTAAAGATATTGCGAAAAAATTATCATTGAAAAACAAAAAAGAAAATAAGAAGAAAAATTAGTTTTATATTTTTGTCCCTAAAATTAAAAAGTGATACCTATGAACCATCTCTTTATCTTGTTACAAGCTCAAACACAGGATACTCTGTCCAATGCCGCTCAGGGAGAAGCTGCCGGTGAATTAACCCTTTCCTTCTGGGAACTTGCCCTTAAAGGAGGGTGGATCATGCTTCCCATTGTCATTTTATCCATCATTGCCATTTATATTTTTATTGAACGGTATTTTGCCATAACAAATGCAGCAAAAACCGACATCAATTTCATGAACAAAATCAAGGATTACATCCATGACGATAAAGTAGAATCAGCTCTAACGCTATGTCAGACTCTGGATAATCCTGTAGCCCGCATGATAGAAAAAGGCATTCAGAGAATAGGAAGACCATTGAACGACATCAATACGGCCATTGAGAACGTAGGTAAACTGGAAATTTCCAAACTTGAAAAGGGCCTGCCAACCCTGGCAACCGCCGCAGGGGCTGCCCCGATGATTGGATTTCTGGGGACGGTAATGGGAATGATCCGTGCTTTTTATGATATGGCAAACGCCGGCAGCAACATTGACATTACCCTGCTCTCAAGCGGAATCTATACCGCTATGGTCACCACAGTTGCCGGTCTGATGGTAGGAATCATTTCTTACCTGGCATATAATGTATTGGTAACAAAAGTAGAAAAGGTGGTATATCAGCTTGAGGCCAATACCACTGAATTTATGGACTTACTGAACGAACCGGTTGAATGATTAATACAATACCAAAACTATGGATCTGAAACCAAGAAATAAGATCAGCACAAGCTTTAGCATGTCGGGGATGACCGACATCGTGTTCCTGTTGCTTATATTTTTTATGGTCACCTCAACCCTCGTCAATCCCAACGCTCTGAATCTTCTTCTCCCAAGAAGTTCCAATCAGACTCCTGCTTCCCCGATAGAAACGGTTTCCATTACCAGCGAACTTGATTATTATGTAGGATCGCAACAGGTAAAATTTTCACAGATTGAATACGTTTTAGAAGAGAGATTCAGTCAAAAAAATGTTGAAGAACCCACTATCTCACTGAACGCAGACAGAAGGGTTCCGATTGAAGAGGTGGTGAAAGTAATGAATATTGCGAACCGCAATCAATGGAACATGATTCTGGCCACAAGGGCCGAATAAAAAATTTTTAGAAATGCTGGAATTTTTTAAAAAACATAAAGAAGGTATATTGGGTACCCTTATTTTTCATGGTATTCTGGCACTTTTATTTGTATTTTTTGGATTTTCCACTCCCCTGCCCCTTCCTGGTGAGCAAGGGGTAATGATCAATTTTGGGAATACCCGTGATGCCTCAGGAGCTGCTGAACCTCAAGAAAGTGTGGTACAGGAAACATCCACCCAAAGGGAATCTCAGCCAGCCCAACAGGAACAGCAGGAAAGTCAGACTCCACAAGAAGAAACCCCTACCGGGGAAGAGCAGGATGTAGCTACACAGGACTTTGAAGAAGCTCCCGCGATGGATCAAAAACAAGAGGAAACACAGGAGCAGCAGGAACAGGAAAACCAACCCGAAGAAAGCCAGCAGGAAAACCAACAGCAACAAGAACAAGAAGAAGAGACAGAACCTGAACGGGAGGTCAACGAAAATGCACTCTATCCCGGTAAAAGCGAGGAAGAATCCGGAGAAAACGAGGGAGAAACCGAAGGATCCGGAAACCAGGGACAGGAAACCGGATCGCCTTCATCCGATAATTATTCCGACGAAGACAGCCAGGGTATGGGAGGTATTGATTTCAGCCTTAAAGGACGAAACTCCGAATCGCTTCCCAAGCCGGCATATAACTACGAGGTAGAAGGCAAAGTGGTAGTTGAAATCACTGTGGATACACAAGGCAATGTAACCAATGCAGTATCCGGTGTGAAAGGCTCAACCACACTGAATGATAAACTTTTGGATGCAGCAAAAAAAGCCGCACTGAAGGCTAAATTTGACAGCAAATCAGACGCTCCGGCTTATCAGAAAGGCACCATCACGTATTACTTCAGGTTGGAATAAAACTCATGTAATCCATAAAGCCTGATCACCTGTGAAAGCCATAAAAATCGACCAACACGCATTTTTATAAATCATGGTGCTGGTCGATATCTTCATTTAAGAGCGTTCAAAAATTGATGCAATCCGTTCTAAAAAGAAGGATTCATTAAAACCCTTTAACGATTGGGGTTTTCTCTTCGTGGTCTTGCCTTATTTACTTTCATCTGCCTGCCATTCACTTCTGTCCCGTTCAACTCCTCAATCGCACTGTTGGCTTCTTCATCATTGGGCATTTCAACAAAACCAAATCCCTTCGCCTTTCCAGTATATTTATCCTTGATGATTTTTACTGAGGCAACTTCTCCATACTCGCTGAAGATCTGTTCTAATTCACTTTCCTGAAGATTGTAATCCAGGTTTCCAACATAAATGTTCATAAAACTTAAAATTTTGAAAAAAGAAATATTAATATATACAAATGTATAATATAAATTTGGATAATTCCAACAGATCCAAAATATTTTTTCATTTTCAGTAAAAAATATTCTACCAGGGCATAACGCACCCGGGACTCTGGTAACTAAACCCCAACATTTCAAGCTTTAACGCACCTCAAAAACCATTTATTCGGGAATGAATTTTAAACCAAGAATCGCTATAAAAATCAGCAGTATCAAAAGTATTCTGAGGATACTTGTTGATTCATCAAACAGGATCATACCCAATACAGAAGTGCCGGCAATACCAATGCCTGTCCATACGGCATAAGCTGTACCTACCGGGATTGACTTTATGGCCAGGGATAAAAAATAAACACTCAGAATCATGGTAATTAAAACCCCCACTGTAGGCCACAACCGGGAAAAGCCGTGCGTGAATTTCATGCCGATTGCCCAGGCTATCTCAAATAAACCTGCTATAAACAAATAGAACCATGCCATTTTTACATATCATTAATAAATTTTTAACATATAAGCATTTATTATTGTTTTCAGGACTTTACCGGCAGGTTCCAATTAAATTCACACATTGAATTTAAAGGTGATGATATCGCCATCTTTTACAATATACTCCTTTCCCTCAAGAAAAATCTTTCCCGCCTCCCTGCATGCCGCTTCAGAACCCTTTTCGATAAAATCAGGATATTTGATCACTTCAGCTTTAATGAAACCGCGCTCAAAATCGGAATGGATCATGCCACCCGCTTCAGGTGCCGGAGTACCTGCCTTAACCGTCCAGGCCCTCACCTCTTTAGGTCCAATTGTAAAAAAAGTCTCAAGGTGTAGTAACCTATATGCTGCATGAATCAGTTTATTCAAACCAGATTCTTTTAAACCCATATCTTCCAGGAACATTTGCCGTTCCTCTTCAGTATCCAGTTCGGCTATTTCCGCTTCAACAGAAGCTGCAATAACAAGAACCTCTGCTTCTTCACCGGCAACTGCCTCTTTCACCTGTTCAACATACTGGTTCCCTTGAATGGCTGAAGCTTCATCAACATTGCATACATAAAGTACCGGTTTATCAGTTAAAAGATGGAGATCCTTCACCATATCCTTTTCTTCTTTACTCAGCTCCAGATCACGTACCGGCTTCCCCTGAGCCAGGAATTCTTCATGCTTTTTCAATATCCCCGTCAGTTTTTTCGCTTCCTTATCGCCCGATTTCGCCTGTTTATCAATCTTCTGCATTCGGTTGCGTACCGTTTCGAGATCCTTTAACTGAAGTTCTATATCTACCACTTCCTTATCGCGGACGGGATCAACAGAAGCATCTACATGGGCTACATTGTCGTCATCAAAACACCTCAGAATATGAATTATGGAATCGGTTTCGCGGATATTCGCCAGAAACTGATTCCCTAGCCCTTCTCCTCTGCTGGCACCTTTCACCAAACCAGCAATATCAACAAATTCAATAGTTGTAGGCACTACCTTTTCAGGTTTAACCCGTTCGGCAATTTTATACAGCCTTTTGTCAGGTACCGAAATGGTGCCTATGTTCGGATCGATGGTGCAAAAAGGATAGTTGGCCGATTCAGCCTTTGCCCGCGAAAGGCTGTTAAACAAAGTTGATTTTCCAACGTTCGGTAAGCCTGCAATTCCACATCTTAATGCCATTAAGCAACTGTTTTGGATTGATCACATCAAAGGATGCAAAAATAATGCTTTTTCCTTTGGATGTTGTTATTACAATGATCATTTAAAATTATGCTGAAAAAAATGCTCCCGGATATTAGTTATTGCCTGAAAAACTTTTATTTTCACTCTCACGTTTTATCTGAAAGGATCAACCCATTAAAAAAGGGTATTTTATGGCAGACAACATAAATAATTTTAAGGATAACTATGAAAAACTCCTGGCCGAAAACAAAGAACGGCTTAAAGAACTATCCTGTATCAACCAGACAAGCGGAATAATAAAGGAGCAGAAATCCATTGAAGAAACCCTTCAGAAAATAGCCCTGATCTTACCAAAGGGATGGCAATATCCTGAATATACAACTGCCAGGATCCAATACGACGATAAAGAATACAGAAGTGCCAGTTTCACGGAATCACCCTGGATGCAGAAACAAAAATTCGAAACCATTGAAAATAAGGAAGGATCTATAGAAATATACTATACCAAAAAATTCAATACGCTTGATGAAGGACCATTTCTTAAAGAAGAACGTGATCTCATCAACAATCTGGCCAATATGATCACAGGTTATATCAACAGTATGAAGGCCCTGGAAATTATCAACACAACGGACAAAAGGAAAAAAGACTCCCGGCAGAAGCCCCCTTCCCAAACTCCCTTAAATAACCAACAATTGCTCCAGAAATTCATCAACAATTACAATACCGACCGGGAGATGTTGCACGACCTGATGCCTTTCAATGTGCAGGAGATACTCCTGGTTGCCAACCTGTATGATGCCTTCAGTATAGAAAAAGAGGGAAGATTCTTCGAACACATACTTGGAGAGTATAACCAGCTCAACATTAACCCCCTCCCAAGAATAACAGGAGCTTCAAATGAACAGGATGCCCTCAGGCAAATGGAAATAAAACGTTTTGATATGGTAATCCTGATGATGGGGGTTGATAAAAAGAAACCCTTTGTTATTGGTAAAACGCTCAGAAAACAATACCCTTATATTCCCCAGTTCTTGTTGCTCAACAACAACAGTGACCTTGAGCATGTCGAAAATTACAGGAAAGACCTGAAGGTATTTGACAACATCTTTATATGGAATGGTGACTCCCAGGTTTTCTTTTCAATGGTAAAACTATTGGAAGACAGAGTGAATCTGGAAAATGATACAAAGGTTGGCTTAACACGAGTGATTTTGCTTGTAGAAGATTCCATCAGATACTATTCCCGCTATCTGCCCATCCTCTATCAAATTATACTGGAACAAACCAAACGCCTCATTGAGGAGGTTAACACCGATGACCTTTATAAGGTGATCAAACTCCGCACACGCCCAAAAATCATACTTGCTTCTTCCTATGAAGAGGCAATGACCTTTTTTGAAAAATATAAAGATTATTTCCTTTTTCTCATTTCAGACATCGAATTCCCCAGAAAAAACAAAACCGATCCGAATGCAGGATTTGATCTGGTTAAACATGCCAAAAAGAATGTACCGAATCTCCCTGCCATATTGCAATCGTCCGACCCCAATAACGCAGAAGAGGCTTATAATATGAAAGCCAACTTCATTAACAAAAATTCGGAAACATTGCTGCAGGATTTAAAAAGCTTCATCAAATACCACCTGGGCCTCGGGCATTTTGTTTACCGTGATAATCAAGGAAGACAAATAGCCGTTGCGCGAACAATAGATGAATTTGAATCTTATCTGAAGACCGTACCTGCAGATTCTTTGGTGTATCATGCGATAAAAAATCAATTTTCACTATGGTTGATGGCAAGAGGCGAAATACAAATTGCAAAGATCATTAATCCGTTAAAAATAAGTGATTTCGATGATCCTGAACAGATGAGAAAGTTTCTCATTGACACCCTGGAGTTATACCGAAACGAGCAAGAGAAAGGCAAAATAGTTAACTTCAGCGAGCATGCCATTCTTGAGGAAAACAATATAGTAAGCCTGGCCCCGGGAGCATTGGGTGGGAAAGGACGTGGCGTTGCATTCATCAATACACTGATCTACAATTTCAAATTCAATGAGATGTTTTCATCCATCAGCCTGAAAACTCCCAGAACAGCCATTATTGGCACCGAAGAATTCGACATCTTTCTCGAAAAAAACAAGCTGGGGGATAAAATATTTAAAGAAACAGACTTCGAAAAAATCAAATCATGGTTCATGGAATCCGAATTATCCTATGAACTGCATAAAAGACTCAAAGTTTTCCTCAAGCATATTACAAAACCACTGGCCGTAAGGTCATCAAGCCTTTTTGAAGACAACATAACCCGTCCTTTTTCCGGTGTTTTTGACACCTACATCATCCCTAACAACCATCCTGATTTCAAAACACGGTTAAAACAGCTTAAAGATGCCATCAAACTGGTATATGCTTCCATTCATTCCAACGAAGCCAGAAATTATTTCAAGGCCGTAGGCCTTAAAATAGAGGAAGAAAAAATGGCTGTAATCCTTCAGGAGCTTGTAGGAGACCAGTACGATCACTACTACTATCCCCATATCAGCGGCGCAGCCCAGTCACACAACTTTTACCCCGTGAACCACATGAAACCCGATGAGGGATTTGCTGTTGCAGCCGTGGGACTAGGGCAGTATGTGGTAGATGGTGAACAGGCCTACAGGTTCTCTCCTGCCTATCCCAAACTCCAGATCTCTTCTACCAAAGATCTGATAAAAACTTCCCAGGTATCCTTCTATGCAGTTGATATGAACAAAAAAGAACTCAACCTGATGCAGGAAAAACATAGCGGAATGGTAAAACTGGATATCAGTGAGGCTGAAAAACATGGCAATCTGAAACATTGTGCCTCTGTTTATGATCAGGACAATGACCGTATCGAACCGGGTACAGATGCTTATGGACCAAGAATTATCGATTTTGCTGACATATTAAAATACGAATACATCCCCTTGGCTGAAACCATCAACAAAATACTTAAAGTAGTTAAAGAAGCCCTTGGCACTGAAGGGGAGATTGAATGGGCCGTGAACCTGAACAAAGATAAAAAGGGGCTTTCCTCATTTTACCTGTTACAGATCAAACCGCTGGTAGGTCAGGAAGAAGACCAGAATGTAGACTTTGAAAAATTCAAAGACAACAATCTCGTACTCTTCTCTGAAAAAAGCATGGGTAACGGTAAAATCGAGGATATCAGAGATGTAATATTCATCGACCGGGAGCAATTCAATAACAGGCATACGGTAGAAATGAGCTACGAAATAGAAAAACTCAATGAGGAAATGCAGAAGAAAGGGAAAAAATATGTACTGATCGGACCCGGAAGATGGGGAACACGGGACAGATTTATCGGGATTCCTGTAGTATGGCCACAAATATCCAATGCCAAAGTGATTGTGGAAATCGGCTTAAAAAATTTCCCGCTGGAAGCTTCATTGGGTTCACACTTTTTCCATAACCTCACCTCAATGAATGTAGGGTATCTTTCAATACACGATCATTCAGGGGAGAACTTTCTTAACTGGGATATTTTGGAAAATCAACCCATAAAGCACCATATGCGTTTTTTCAAACATGTGGAATTTGAGCACCCCCTGAGGATCATCATGGACGGCAAAAAAATGAAGTCGGTGATCACTGTTAAAAATCATGAAAATAAAGTTAAAAACAACGAGTTCTAGTTACAAGAGAGCAGTTTAAATAAAAATAGGCACAGAACTATGTCAACGGCATTTTATACACGATATAAGGATTCATTAAATCTGGATTTCAGCGACACCAATTTCAGCCTTTTGATGCAAAAACGCATACACAAGGTGTTGCTTATTGCAAGCAGTTATGATGCTTTTATGATTGAGGAGGATGGCAGAATTGACGAACAGATATTTAACGAGTATGTGTCGTTGAACTTGCGTTATCCGCCTATCTTCGTTATGGCCAATTCAGCCGAAGAAGCTTTTGAGAGATTAAAGAATGACCAGATCGACCTGGTAATTACGATGCTTACCATAGGAGGTTACGATACCTTCGGCCTGGCCAACGAAATCAAAAGGGAGTATCCGGGAAAACCCATCGTGGTGCTCACTCCCTTCTCAAGAGAAGTCTCCATGCGAATCCAGCATGAGGATCTGAGCGGCATCGATTATGTCTTCTGCTGGCTGGGAAATGCCGATTTGCTGCTGGCCATCATCAAACTGATAGAAGACAAGATGAATGTGGAACATGATGTGGAAGAGATAGGAGTTCAAACCATACTGCTTGTGGAAAACTCCATACGGTATATATCATCTTATCTGCCTAACATTTACAAGATCATGTTCAAGCAGTCAAAGGAATATGTAAGAGAGGCTTTAAATGAGCATCAAAGGATGCTCAGGAAAAGAGCAAGACCGAAAATTCTGCTGGCCACTACCTATGAAGAAGCGGTTGAAATATTTGAAAAATATAAATACAATCTGCTGGGGGTTATCTCCGACATGAAATACAAAAGGAATGGTATAAAAGACAAATATGCAGGGATTAAGCTGTGTGAAAAAGTCAAAAGCCATGATGAATTCATACCTTTCCTTTTACAATCCTCTAACCGGAAAAACGAAGATCTGGCGAAAAAACACAACACCGGATTTCTTCACAAATACTCCAAATCCCTTACCATTGAACTGAGAAACTACATCATCAACCAATTTGCCTTTGGAGAATTTGTTTTCAGGAATCCAAAAACCATGGAGCCCATAGGTCGTGCTCATGATCTGCGTTCCCTACAGGAGATGATTATGAAAATCCCCGATGATTCACTTGAATATCATGCCGGAAAAAACGATCTGTCCAAATGGCTTAATGCCAGAGCTATCTTTCCAATTGCTCAATTATTCAAATATTTAAAGATCAGCGATTTCAATTCACTGGATGAGGTAAGAAACTACATCTTAAAAGCAATCTCCAGTTATCGCATGAACAAAGGCAGAGGCATCATAGCCAAGTTTGACAGAAACAGTTTCGATGAATATATACTATTCTCAAGAATAGGTGAAGGTTCTATTGGCGGAAAAGCCCGCGGGCTTGCTTTTGCCAATTCCGTAATCAAAAAACATCATCTATTCAACAAGTATCCCGGCGTGCTGCTTACCATACCCCGGACAGTGGTTCTGAGTACCGATATATTCGATGAATTTATGGAGGGCAATGACCTTTACAAAATTGGCTTGTCAGACAAAACCGATAAGGAGATTCTGAACCATTTCATGGAAGCCCGTTTACCCAGTCGTATCTACCAGGACCTGTATGTCTTTGTTTCCGTTATCAATAACCCCATAGCTGTCCGTTCTTCAAGCAAGCTGGAAGATTCCCATTATCAGCCCTTTGCTGGTATATACAACACCTACATGGTACCCCGTGTGGATGACAACACCCAGATGATCCAGCTTCTTTCCCAGGCCATTAAGAGTGTATATGCCTCTGTATACTTTCAGAACAGTAAAGCCTATATGGCAGCTACTTCCAACGTAATTGACGAAGAAAAAATGGGGATCATCCTGCAGGAGGTATGTGGTTCAAAATACAAAGACAAATTTTATCCAACCATGTCGGGTGTCGCCCGTTCCATAAACTTTTATCCGGTAGAACCCGAAAAATCCGACGAAGGGATAGCCAACATAGCTTTTGGTTTGGGTAAACAGATCGTAGATGGAGGGGTATCCCTGCGATTCTCTCCCAAACACCCCAACAAGATCATTCAGCTCTCTACCCCGGATATGGCTATACGCGATACACAGAAACATTTTTATGCCCTCGACCTGAAACCGGAAAATTTTGTACCGTCAACAGATGAGGGGGTAAACCTGCTCAAGCTGAGGATCAGGGAAGCCGAAAAAGACAAATCCCTCAGACATGCCTCCTCAACTTATGACCTGCAGAATAATATGATCAGAGAAGGTACCATCTACAAAGGCAAAAAAATCATCACATTTGCCAATGTATTAAAGCATAAAGTCATTCCTCTCGATGAGATCCTGCAGAATTTACTGGAAGTATTTGAAAAAGAGATCAACAATCCCATAGAGATAGAATTTGCCGTAGATTTGAATGTAAGCAATGATCGGCCCGTTATTTTCAATTTTCTACAGATCCGGCCGATCGTTGGTACGGATCAGGAAAACCATTTTGCCCTGGAAGAAGTAGATCCCGGTGAAACACTGATTTACTCCGAGGCAGCCCTGGGCAATGGCAAAATCGATGATCTCTATGATATCATTTATGTAATTCCCGATAATTTCAGCTCGCTGAAAAGCAAGGAGATAGCCGAAGAATTGGGGAAACTGAATGATCAGTTGCGGGAAGAAGGCAGAAATTATGTGCTCATCGGCCCCGGACGATGGGGTACGGCTGATCATAGCCTCGGAATACCCGTAAAATGGGGGCAAATCTCACAAGCCCGGGTCATCGTTGAATCCGGACTGGATCATTACCGGATCGACCCCAGTCAGGGAACTCACTTCTTCCATAATCTCACATCTTTCAGAGTAGGCTATTTTACGGTTAATCCGTACATTGGGGAAGGTCATTACGATTACGCGTACCTTGAACAATGTCAGGCTCAATTCGAAAATGAATACGTGCGACATATCAGGTTCAAAGAACCCATTCAGGTTCAAATTGATGGGAAACACAGTAAAGGAGCCGTTTTTAAACCCAATCATTCATAATACTGATAGTCGCCTCAAAATATGAGCAAAATCATATATAAATTTATGAAAAAAATTGGGGACAAAAGATTTTAAATTTTATTTTGGTATTGTTATTCAGTCAACAATATATGTTAAGCAACATATTTACAATTAAAAATTTTTTCCCATGAACGTAGATAAATTAATGAATGAGCTTGAAAAGAAACACCAGGGTGAAGTGGAGTATCTTCAGGCGGTAAGAGAAGTTTTAGAATGCATTGAAGATGTGTACAATGAAAATCCTCAATTTGAAAGTGCTTCTATCATTGAAAGACTGGTTGAGCCTGACCGCATCCTCACATTTAAAGTACCCTGGATCACCGACAACGGGCATGTCAATGTCAACCTGGGTTACAGGGTTCAGTTTAACAATTCCATTGGCCCCTACAAAGGGGGATTAAGATTTCACCCGAGTGTAAACCTTAGTTCGCTGAAATTCCTTGGGTTTGAACAAATCTTCAAGAACTCCCTAACTACATTGCCTATGGGCGGAGCAAAAGGGGGTTCCGATTTCAACCCGAAAGGCAAGTCGGATTCCGAGATCATGCGTTTCTGCCAGTCATTCATGACTGAACTGTGGAATATCATCGGCCCGGAAACAGATGTTCCTGCCGGCGATATTGGGGTCGGAGCGAGAGAGATTGGTTATCTGTACGGGATGTACAAAAAGCTGGCTAAAGAAAACACCGGAGTGCTCACAGGTAAAGGGCTTAACTGGGGAGGCAGCCTGGTCCGTCCGGAAGCTACCGGGTTCGGAAATGTGTATTTTGCAAAGGAAATGCTTGCAGCCAAAGGAGAGTCATTGGAAGGAAAAACCATTGCCATCTCAGGTTTTGGGAATGTTGCCTGGGGTGCGGCCCTTAAGGCTACAGAACTGGGAGCTAAAGTTATAGCTATCTCCGGGCCCGACGGTTATATTTTTGATCCCGATGGAATCAAAGGGGAAAAAATAGATTTTATGCTTGAACTCAGGGCAACAAACGAAGATATTGTTAAGCCCTATTCCTATGAGTTTGATAGCGGCCAATTCTATGAAGGAAGAAAACCCTGGGAACTGGAAGTGGATATCGCCTTACCCTGTGCCATTCAAAATGAGCTAAACAAAGATGATGCGGAACAACTGGTGGAAAATGGCTGTATGTGTGTTTCAGAAGGAGCCAATATGCCTTGTACTCCTGAAGCCATTGATGTTTTCCAAAACCACGACATACTCTTCGGACCCGGGAAAGCAGCAAACGCAGGTGGAGTGGCTACATCCGGACTGGAAATGACTCAGAATTCCATGAAGCTCCATTGGTCAAGAGATGAGGTTGATGAAAGGCTTCATAAAATTATGAGCGATATCCATAATGCATGTGTTGAATATGGAAAAGACCAAAATGGCAACGTAGATTATATGAAGGGTGCCAATATAGCCGGATTCCTTAAGGTGGCCAACGCCATGCTGGATCAGGGAGTAATTTAGTCGATTGCCAGCGTTGCATAAATAAATTACCGTTTGCCGG
>JBNJFN010000014.1:19946-23403 GCA_051746885.1 Bacteroidota bacterium
CCGGAAGAAAAATTATAAAACATAAGTGAATTTTATGCGTTAAAATCTAAATGAACATAAATAACAATTACAGGCACGGAAACAACAATTGTCTGTTCAAAATGCATAAGGATGGATTCTATGAAATTGAATATTAGACATATATTGATTTTCTTTATTCTCTTTCATCTGTCTGTCATGCCTGTTTTTTCACAAAACGGAGATACCCTCGAGAAGGTGACAAAAACTACGATAAAAGATACGCTGAAAATTCAGGGCAAGCATTTACTCAGAGCAGAAGAACTCAACGGTGAGACACTTGCAAGCATAGAGGTACAGGAAGTGGTGATATACCCGGACATTGAATTTGACAACCGGAGAAAATACAGAAAGTATAAAAAGCTGGTAAAAAACCTCAAAAAGGTTTACCCTTACGCCCAAAAAGCCAAATATAAACTCATCAGGATGGAAAGGGAGTTTCAAAGCCTGGAATCAGAAAAAGAACGCCGGAGATATGTAAAAAATGTCGAGAAAGAAATAAAAGAGGAGTTCAAGGAGGACATCAAAAAGATGACCATCACACAGGGCCGGCTGCTCTTAAAATTGATCGATCGCGAAACCGGCAATACCTCCTATAGCCTGCTTGATGAACTGAAAGGCAGTTTCTCAGCTGTCTTTTGGCAAACGGTGGCCAGAGTATTCGGACATAATTTGAAAGCCGAATACGATCCCGACGGAAAAGACTGGATGATAGAACGCATCGTAGTATTGATTGAACACAATCAGATTTAAAAATAATTGAATGATTGGTTAATTGATTAACTAATTGATGTATCATTCGCCTATTCAATCATTTCCGCTCTCAGTCATTTTCAACCAATCAACTCAATCAACCAATCAACCCAATCTATTCTTGCCCTGCCAGCTCCTTAAGTGATTTAACCACATTATCCGCGCCTTCTGCAATGTTCAGTATATTGGCATCCAGCATATAACATGGAGTAGTAGCTATCTTCCTGTTTTTATCCACTACCACTTCAGCATGATCACTTACCTGGTGAATGGCTCCCATTTCTTCTACTGCCCGGGCCGTATCCTTATCCTGACCGATGGTCAATTTCACATTGCCGAATATTTTTGCCAGAATTACCGGAGAAATACAAAGGGCCCCTATAGGCTTTTCCTGATCCGCCATAGCCCTGACCGCATTCTCTACCTCGCCGTTAATCTTGCAATTGGCACCATCAAAAGCAAAAGTGGTCAGATTTTTCGCAGCACCGAATCCACCCGGTAAGATCAGAGCATCATAATCATCTGCATTAAAATCTTTAAGATTCATGATATTCCCCCTGGAGATTCTTGCAGACTCAATCAGTACATTTCTCTTTTCTTCCATTTCCTCCCCGGTAATGTGGTTGATGACATTATGCTGGTCGATATCAGGGGCAAATGCCTGGTAGGTTCCGCCATTTTTCATTATGGCATAAAGCGACATGGTGGCTTCATGGATCTCGGATCCGTCAAAGACACCACTTCCGGAAAGAATTACAGCAAATTTCATTTGTTTACTCATAGCTCATCTTTTAAAAGGTTCACAATTCTTATGACAATATCAATATTTGTATATTTTACATTATCTTTATAAAATTGGAGTGCTAAAACCAAAACATTCATCAAAATGAAAAGAACTTTTATAGCCACCAAAATTACACCCGGTGAAAAGCTTCTGAAAACTTACACTAAATTAAGAAATGAATTAAAGAATGAAAAGATAAAATGGGTAAATAGTGATCATTTTCATATAACACTTTTTTTCCTTGGGGATACAGAGGAAGAAATGATCCCTCGTGTCAGAACCCAGGTCGATAATCTGGTCGACCAGTTCACCTCGTTTTACATCAACCTTTCGGGCCTGGGAGTATTTAAAAACATCAACAAACCGAGGGTGTTATGGGCAGGAATTTATCAATATGAAACCCTGAAAGAAATTAAGGAAAGGATCGAGAATGAGATGGTGGCTTTAGGGTTTCCTAAGGAAGAAAGGGAGTTCCGACCCCATCTTACCATGGCCCGTTTTAAATGGATCAATGACAAAGAAAAACTTAAAAGCCTCCTGGAGGAATATCAAAATGAAGATTTCCAACAGGTCAAAATCAACGAAATCATATACTATGAAAGCATCCTGAAACCCAGCGGACCTGTCTACAAACCCCTGGAAAAAATCATTCTGCCGGATTAGGCCAGTAATACGTCTTATGACTCATTTCATTAGTATAACCCGTTTATTAACGTACTGTATTTCAAAATAATTTACTGCAAACTTTGCATGATGTGCCTCAATCGCCATGGAACCCGCATGCTTTATTCATTGCCTTGTTGTGTGTTCTGGTGCATGCGGGTTTCATTCAATAAGGAATGGGTTAAGGAAAGCACCGCCTGATTGTCCTCATTGATGGTCAGAGGAAGCCGGGCATCACTCAGATTGATAACAAAATTTTTAAAGTCTTCTACAATCAAATCCGCTTCCGATCCAAATTTTTCAATTCCAGGCTCGAAAGGACCGCTTGTCTTATCATACACCAACGATCCCGGCCCGATAAAATCGATGAAGAACCGTTTGGAGGTTTGGATAAATTCAGCATGAAAAGCCGGTAGATGGGTAAGATGGTTAAACAGCAGGTTCACATGGGTTCCATTGTCAAAAACCATATCAAAGAAAAAAGCACCGGGATACCGCGTGTGAAATTCGAGAGGAAGGTAGTTCATTTTCCTTAAATCTCTGTGAACTGTATCCCAGATAACTGAAGCGGTATCAAACAATACGCCGTGCAAATCATCAAATATTTTAAGCTTCTTGTAAGCATCCACCCGTAAACTGACAAAAAGCGGATTCAACTGAGTTCGGACATTGGTATAAACCGGATGGGCAAGCAACTTCTGGCTGAAACGGATAACTGATTCGGATTCCCGGGCCAAATGAAACAAATGGCGAAATGCTTCATGATCCAATATGAAAGGGGATTCGAAGAAGAGGTGCTTCGTTTCCTTGATGGCTATTTTGCTTATCTCAAACAAAGGTAGCTCATCCTGTGCAATATATACAAGATCGGCATCGGAAATTAACGACTCGGCACCCGGGTATTCATTTATATTGCTTTTAAGCTCCGCTTTAGGGGAATGATAAATTCCACAAACCGAATGTTCCGTTTTACGGAGGGAAGAAGCAATTCGGCCTGTAAAAGCACTGTTACCGATGAATCCAATTTTCATATGCGCTTTTTCACAAACCTAATGCATTTTTTCAGTTCATAGATGGTTTTTTATACTAACTTATCAACTTATGTTGTTGATAAAATGGATATTGAAATAAATCCACCGGAACCTTTTATTAGAACAAAGTTCCTTTTATCTTTGTCCAAAAATAAAAACCAATAAACTAAATGATTGACACATATAAACATAAAGGGTTAAGAAAAAA
>JBNJFN010000015.1:0-23370 GCA_051746885.1 Bacteroidota bacterium
TCCCGAAGTGCTTACCTATAAGGAAATGCTTCTGCGGTTTGCCAAATTCAGGAACCTTAAACGTTATATTCTAACCGTACCGGTAATGACTCCAAGATTGTCATCTTACTGGCTCTATTTTGTTACTTCTACTTCTTATAAGCTAGCAATTAATTTGGTAAACAGTATGAAAGTGGAGGTGATCTGCCGTGAGAACCGGTTGCCTGAGTGGTTGAATTTCCATTTGCTCACCTATGAAGAGGCGGTCAGACAGGCATTCGATAAAATTGAACAGCAAGAGGTTGTATCAAGCTGGACTGATGCATTAGCCCGGGAAACTCTTGAAATTGATATGGCCAAATTGCTCAAGGTACCCACCTATGGTTGCTTTAAAAATATAAAGATGCAGGAAGTAGAAGATGAGCAAAAAACGTTCAACAAGATATGGTCGATTGGAGGGAGTCACGGGTGGTATTATGGCAATTTCCTCTGGAAGATCCGGGGGATAATAGATAAAGCAGTTGGTGGTGTAGGATTACGCAGGGGAAGAAAAAATCAGGAAGTGATTAAAACAGGAGAAGTTCTTGATTTTTGGAGGGTACTTTATGCTTCAAAAAAAGATAAAAGGCTCTTGCTTTATGCAGAGATGAAACTTCCAGGGGAAGCCTGGCTGGAATTCAGTATCCGGGGAAATACATTATACCAAATAGCTACCTTCCGGCCTAAGGGCTTATGGGGAAGGCTTTACTGGTATGCACTATGGCCCGTACACTATCTTATTTTTAAAGGCATGAACAAACGTATTGCCCAATGAGTAAATACTTTTGACAGATCTTCGGTACCTCATTTCATCAATTGTGTTGGCGTTTATCTTATATCAAACTATGAGGAAGGGTTTTGATAATGTCCCAGTAGTTTAAGCATTTTTGCATGCCTGCCAATTGCTTTGAGGAAACTGGGCTGCACCCGATAGGTTACCCCATGTTTATCGGTGGTTTCTTTTACAATAGAGGAAAGGTTTTTGTAATGCACATGACAAATGTTGGGAAACAAATGATGTACTGCATGATAGTTCAATCCACCAAGCGCCCATGTTAATATCCTGTTGTTGGGTGCATAATCTGAGGTTACTGATAATTGATGCACGTTCCAGTTGTTTTCCATATGGCCATTTTCATCGGGCAAAGGATATTCCGAATCAGGTAAAACATGGCCGGTTTGGAATATTGCACTAAGCAACAAGCCGGCTATGAAATGCATGACAAAAAAGAAGAGCAGGGTTATATACCATGGTATGGGCAGTATGATAAGGGGCAATACAATAAAAATAACGTAATACATTATTTTCGAAACAACCAGTTCAATCATCAGTGGTTTGAAGGATCTGTTTTCTCTTGCCAGCAGGCCTTTTTTATTGTATTTGATTAATTGCTGGAAATCCTTGGTGGTTATCCAAAGAATGGTCATAAGCCCATATAAGAGCCATGCATAAAAATGCTGGTACCTGTGTATCTTCCGGAGAGGTTTATGAGGCGAAAACCGCAACATAGGTGCAGGATCAATGTCCGCGTCGTATCCGTCAATGTTTGTATAGGTATGGTGAATGCTGTTGTGCTGAATTTTCCAGGTTACAGGAAGCCCGCCCAGAATATATAATGAATTCCCGAGCAATTTATTTATCCGGGGATTTGAGGAGTAACTGCCATGGTTGGCATCATGCATGAGCACCATACCCACACCTGACATACCCAAACCCATCAGAATCCAGCATAGCAGAATGAGGGGCGTTGAAGAGATCACCCCGGTCATCATAAGAAGATATGGCCCGAGGTATAAAGTTAACATGAAAATGGATTTGATAATCATGTTGGTATTGGCATGCTTTGAGAGATTATTCCGTTCAAAATAGTCATCAGCCTTTTTTCTTAATTCAGTCATGAACTCGGCCTTGTTTTCTGCCGGGAACTGAATGGTTTTTGCACTCATGATTTTTTAATTATTCAAATTGGTAAATTCTATTCAAGATGTAAAGTTACTTAACTTTCAGTTTTTTTCAAAAACATAAGCATAAAACAAACAGCTTGAAAACCGGCAGATAACAGACCCATCAGAATTTACTCACCTGGAAGGCATGGGATCAGATAACTTATACTACCCAATAGCTTATACCCAATACGTCGGTAAGCTATTTACATGATCAGGCGGATAATATCTCCGGGGATAAACGTGTTGAATCAATGGGAAGAGAATGACAAAATTATTATTTTTGCATCAAAAGAAAATACATAAATCAAAAGGTGTTGTTATATGGCAGGACACAGTAAATGGGCTAACATAAAAAGAAGAAAAGAAGCACAGGATGCTAAGAAAGCCAAGATATTTTCACGAATAATAAAGGAAATCAGCGTTGCTGTTAAAGAGGGGGGGAATGATCCTGAATCCAATTCCCGCCTGCGAATGGCCATTCAAAATGCTAAGGGCGTAAATATGCCCAAGGACAATATTGAAAGAGCGATTAAGAAAGCCTCCAGCGGCGGAAGTCAACTGGAGAAGGTTTATTTTGAAGGCTATGCGCAGGGAGGTGTAGCCATATTTGTAGAATGCCTGACAGATAACAGAAACCGAACCGTAAGCAGCATCAGGTCAATCTTCACCAAGAATGGCGGTAGCCTTGGTAAAAATGGATCTATAAGCTATCTTTTCGACCAGAAAGGAATATTTACCATACCCAGGAAAGAAGATATGGATTTGGAAGAGCTGGAGCTTGAACTGATTGATGCCGGCGCTGAGGACCTGGAAGTGGAAGATGATTTTATTACTGTAACAACCGCAAAGGAAGATTTCGGGGCCATTCAGAAAAAGCTGGAAGAGCTGAACATTCAGCCGGAAAATGCTTCCCTGGAGCAAATACCCAAGGCCCGGAAAGCACTGGATCTTGACTCATCCCTGAAAGTGATAAAGATGGTAGATGCATTTGAGGAGGACGACGATGTTCAGAATGTATACCACAATCTCGAACTGACTGATGAACTTCAGGAAGCTTTGAATAACCAATAGCAGAGGTTACATAAAAAATATACGGCTGGTGACAACCAGTCTTTTTATTTTTATCCGTATTAAACCAAATTCCTTATTTTTGACCTAATTTGTTTGTTACACCCTTTAATGTTTTCATCTATGAAAGATCGTGCATACATTATTAAATCAGTTTTAACGGCTGTGCTGATGTTTTTTTTCTTATCGGCATTTAGCCAAAGAGATTTGGTTAAACCCTCGGAACATTTCGGTTTCAGACCTGGAGCCGATAAAATGCTTTTTGACTATGAGTCGTTGATCAACTATCTGAAAAAAATGGAGAAATCCTCTCCCCGTCTCAAATTGGAAAAGATAGGCGAATCTCCCATGGGACAACCTATGTATGTGGCCTTTTTTTCTCATCCTGATAACATTCAAAATCTAGATGAGTTGAAGGAGATAAACAGAGAATTGGCCCTTAATCATAATTTAAGTGAAAAGAAAAGAAAGGAATACATTCAGGATGGAAAAGTTTTCTTTATTGCCACCCTATCGATGCATGCCAGTGAGGTGGGCCCATCACAGGCCGCTCCGTTGATAGCTCATAAGCTTTTGACAACCCAGGATTCTGATACTACCGGTTGGATGAAAGATGTGGTTTATATGATGGTTCCTAGTCATAACCCGGATGGGATGGACATGATTGTCAACCATTACAAAGAATACAAGGATACCAAGTACGAAGGTAGTTCTATGCCAGGAGTTTACCATAAATATGTGGGACACGACAACAATCGCGATTTTATCACCCTGAGCCAGGAAGACAACAGGGCGATCTCCAAAATTTTCAGCCATACCTGGTTTCCTCAGGTTATGGTGGAAAAGCATCAGATGGGTTCCAACGGTCCGAGGTATTTCGTTCCCCCCAATCACGACCCCATAGCTGAAAATATAGATGCCGGGATATGGAATTGGATCGGCATCTTTGGCATGAATATGATCAAGGATATGACCCGCAATGATTTGGCCGGAGTAAGCCAGCATTATGCTTTTGACAACTATTGGCCGGGTTCCACGGAAACCTGTATCTGGAAAAATGTGATTGGTTTTCTTACCGAAAGTGCCAGCGTACAACATGCTACTCCCATTTATGTGGAAGAGAATGAACTTTCCGTTTGGGGTAAAGGATTATCTGAATACAAAAAAAGCATTAATATGCCTTTGCCTTGGGATGGAGGATGGTGGAGGTTGAGCGATATCATGGATTATGAAGTGGTATCCACCATGTCGATCATCAAGTCGTGTGCCAACCATAAGGAAGATATTCTGAAGTTCCGTAATGATATGTGCAAGGAAGAAGTGGACAGAGGTAAGAGTCAGAAGCCTTATTATTATATAATGCCCCAGGAGCAACATGATAAGAGTGAACTGGTGAATTTGGTTAATCTTCTGGAAGAGCATGGTGTGGAGCGATATATTTTACAGGAATCGGTAGAAATTAACGATCGTCATTACAGTCCCGGCGATGTGGTTATCCCGATGGCTCAGCCATTCAGACCTTTTATCAAAGAGGTAATGGAACATCAGAAATACCCCGTACGACATTATACACCAGGAGGAGAGATGATTAAACCCTACGACATCACTTCCTGGTCATTACCTTTACATAGAGGAGTTGAATGTGATGAAATTGATGAGAGAGCCGAATCACTGGAAAATGCACTTAAGAAATTGGAAGGCCGTTATCGCATCAATAAATCTGTACCAACCGAATATGAAGCTGTCGTTTTCCCTGTTAGCAACAATGAAAGCTATAAAGCCGCTTTTTTGGCTGATGAAATGGGCCTGCCGGTCCGGTATGTAAGCCACAATATTGAAGCAGACAACAAAACCATTGAGGAAGGAGCTTTCATCATTCCTTATTCGAATAAAAACAGAGATGAACTGAATGATATTATCGGACAATTGGAGGTTCCTCCCGTTTTTTATGAAGAAAAGCCCGGGGTAGAGGGCTCTGAGGTCTGTTTCCCGAAAATTGCACTTATGGAAACCTATCAGCATGATATGGATGCAGGCTGGACACGTTACATATTTGATAACTATCATATCCCCTTTGATGTGATCCATCCCGGAGAGATTAAGGAAGAAGCATTGAATGAATACGATATAATGGTATTTCCTGATACACACAAATCGGTGCTTTTGAAGGGCAAATACGAAACCGAAGATCACTATCAGATGAGTCAATATCCACCTGAATATACAAAAGGTATGGAAAAAGAAGGGCTGCAGAAAGTAATGGAATTTGTGCAGAAAGGAGGCAAGATTGTAAGCTGGGGAAGATCAACCGAATTGTTCATGGGCAAGCAAACCATTCAGATCAATGAAGAAGAAAAGGAAGAATTCAGTTTACCGGTTGAAAACATTGCTGATGGAATAAAGGAAGAAGGATTTTATTGTCCAGGCTCCTTCGTTCAGGTTAATCTTGATGATCAAAAAATATTCAACAGGGGTATGCCTGATCAAACGGGAGTTTTTTACAGGGGGGACCCGGTTTTCTCAACCAGTAGGCCCATATTCGACATGGATAGAAGGGTGCTGGGTCACTTCCCCGAAGAAGATATTTTATTGAGCGGTTTTGCAGAGGAGGAGAAACAAATATCGGAAAAACCTGCCTGGGCTTGGGTAAGCAAAGGTTCCGGTGAATTGATCCTGTTTTCTTTCAAACCCCAGTTCAGAGCCTCGACACAGGCAGGCTATAAGTTGATATTTAATTCACTGCTATTTTCAAAAAATGATAAGTAAAAATACCCTATAGAAAATTTTAAAGGATGAAAAGGGAGAATAATGTGGTGCATGACAGAACTATAAAAAGGCCGTCCATAAATTCGGAATAGCCTTTTTAGTGTGCATTGAAATTTATGCTTTTATAATGAATAACAGACCCTTATTAATCAGGAAGGCCTCGGTCATTGGTATTGCCGGCAATGCGCTATTATCTGCTGCTAAAATAATAATTGGAATTATTTCCGGGAGTTTTGCAGTGATAAGTGACGGACTGGATTCCGCCTCAGATGTGCTGACCTTTGCGATCAGCTTTTATGCTTCAAAAATTATATGCAGACCACCGGATTATAAATATCCTTATGGATATCAGCGGGCTGAAGCTATTGCCACCAAAGTGCTGAGTTTTGTTTTGTTTTTTGTAGGTGCCCAGCTCTTTTACACTACATTGATGCGAATTATCCAAAATCAGCCCCATCAGATTCCTTCTATGATTGCCTTATATGTTACCATTATTTCAATCATAGCAAAGGCCGCGCTTTATATTTACAACCTGAGAACCGGAAAACGGATTAATAGTCAGATGCTAATCGCAAGTGGTAAAAACATGCGAAATGACATATTGATATCTTGCTCTGTATTACTGGGATTGGTTTTTACTTATCAGTTGGATCTGCCGGTTCTTGACCTGATTACTGGTATGGCAGTCAGTATATGGATTATGAAGGAAGCTTTTTCAATTTTTATGGAAAGTAACGTAGAACTCATGGATGGGGTAGATGATTCCAATGTGTACTTTAAAATTTTTGAAGCGGTTGAACAAACAAAAGGCGCTGCAAATCCCCATAGGGTAAGGTTGCGAAAACATGCCAATCAATATGTTATTTCGCTGGACATAGAGGTGGATCCTGAAATGAAAGTGGCCCAGGCCCATAAGATTGCCCGGAAAGTTGAAAAAAATATAGCCGAAAAAGTTGGGGATACCTATGATGTAATGGTTCACACAGAACCATTCGGTAATGTGGAAGAGGAACAGTTTGGATTGTCCAGAAACAATATGGAAAAGGATAAAGGAAAACATTATGAATAAATATCAAAAGCCTACCGGTTCCTATATTAGTTTTATGAGCAACAAGGTAAAGTCGGGTGGAGGAATTAATTTAGCCCAGGGCATACCCGGTTTTCAGCCACCCCGGGAGTTGCTTCAGCAATTAGGCGGGTTAGCCTTCGAAAATATCCATCAGTATGCACCGGGCAATGGCAACAATGAATTGCTGCACCTGCTGGTTGAAAAATATTCGCAGTACAGAAAATTTGAAACGGAAGATTTTTTGGTCACCAATGGGGCAACAGAGGCTGTATCTTTGTTGTATACCTATTTTTATCACATACTTGATAAACCTTATTCAGCATTGGCTTTTGAACCGGTTTATGAAAGCTATAAAAAGCTGCCGGAGATTTTTGGTGACAGGTTTATTTCCTTTCCTTATCAAACTGATGGTAAAGTGAATTTTGATAAACTTGGTGAAATATGTAGAGCAAATCGGGTTAAGGTTATCTTTTTGAATACACCGGGTAATCCTTTTGGGAAAATCTGGAGTAAAGAGGAAATTGAAGCGCTGGATCTGTTAGCTCGTCAGGAAGATATTTTCATAGTTGTGGACGCGGTTTACCAGGAACTTTATTACGATGAACCTCCGTATCATCCCATCCGTATCTTCAGTGACCGTATGTTTTATGTAAACAGCTTTTCAAAGATATTTTCCATCACCGGATGGAGAATAGGATATATGATCGCGCCCCCGAAACATATGCAGGCCATCAAATCCATACACGATTATACGGGTTTGTGTGCACCCTCCGTTTTACAGGAAGCCATTATGAAATATATAAAACAGAACAATTGGGGAGCAAATTATATTGACGGGTTAAGAAAAAAATTGAAGGATGGATTTGATACGATGAAGTCGGGTTTGGAAGAGCTTGGCTTTTATGTTCCGTCTATCGGCGGAGGCTTTTTTATTTGGGCTGCTTTGCCTGAAGGCTGGGATGATGGGTTCAGGTTTACTATTGATTTGTACGATCAATTCAAGGTGGCAGTAATCCCCGGAGAGCATTTTTCAGAAAGACACACCCATTACATTCGTTTCAATATTGCCAGAGAAAAAGAAGAACTTGCCGAAGCCTTAAAAAGAATGCAGCAATTTATGGGTTAAAGTAATATATAGTGTTTTCCCGAAAGAAAAAACCCCGAAGCTCGAAAGTAATAACTTGGAAGCTCGGGGAATTAAAATTTTCTGCACTGAAAAACCAGGGGCTACTTTTTACCACCTGCTTTGCTTAGCCTAATAGAATTTGTATCTCTTGTCCTCAATATCGGCAGCTTCTTTAAGGGCTGTGAATGCCTCAGTGGGGGCAATACGATGCATTCTTTGTTCTTCCTGTTGTTTGACCGTCGATGGAGAGGGACTTTCTGTCCCGGAGGCATTGGTTACCTGAATGGTGTATACTCCATTTTCTCCTTGTATGGGATAGGAAAGCTGATTTTCCTCCAATTCCATCGCTGCTCCGACCACTTTGGGTTCTGATCCGGCGCCGGGAATGCTGTTGGAAGAATAATTGACACTGTTGGCTGACATGATCTCCAGATTTTTTTGATCGGCAATTTCTTCCAACGAGCCGGCATTTTGCATGGCTTCATTGAATTGATCTTGTATTTTTTCAGCCTTCTTGTTTTCCGTTACTGTAGCCCTGATGTCGCTTTTTACCTGTTCAAAGGGGGCGATTCCTTCTTTACGGATTTCGGTAACAAAACCCACCACAAAATTATCTCCTATTTCGAAGATTGGGTCATCATTATCGCTGGTGATTAATCTGTTCGCTTTGGTATCATATGCTGCCCTGATCAGGTTTCTTGCATCCTCAAGTCCGGGGATACTGCTTGAATTGATTTGGACATTATTGGCTGTTCTTTTTTTAAGGTCATTTTCCTCTACGGCCTCTGTAAAATTCTCATAAGAGTTTAGTTCTCCGGCAAATCGGCTTGCTTTTGAATATACTTTCTGATAGGTTTCCGAACTGGGCTCTATTCTTCGTGCCAGGGTGGCTACCTGTACCTTTTTTGTTTCTCTGCCCTTTTGGGTTACTTCAAGCAGATGAAAACCATTTTGTGATTGGACCAGTTTAATTTCTCCCGGCTGTGCAAAAAATGCTGAATCTGTTATGGCCTCTTCCATATCATCTTTCTGTATCCAACCTAAGTTTCCGCCTTCCGAAGCTGTGTTTTGGTCATCCGAATGTTGCTCCGCCAGTTGGCTGAAGCTGGCTCCTTGTTCCAGTTCCTGCTGGAGACTATCGGCCGTATTTTGCGCATTTTGAATATCTCTTTGCCTTCTGTCGGGCTGAATCAGTATATGTCGTGCCTTGACGGAATCAGGAAGATCTCTGATATCCGTCAATTTGGATAATTTAAATGCCTCGTCTTCCCGATATGGACCATAGACATCACCTATATCGGCTGTAAACATGAAATCTGCAATGGAATCAGAAAGTTCGTCCTTTTTGTAATACGTATCGTCAAATGGAATGTCGCTGTTCAAATTAACATATTCTGCAGCTTCGCTGGCATTCTCAAAATCTTCAACTGAATTGAATATATATTCCCTGGCAGCCTTTATATCCTCTTCTGTGGGTTCGATGTTAAAGGTAACGTATTCCAGGTCGCGGCTTGCAGATTGTTTATAATGTTGTTTGTGCTTGTTATAGTAATCCTTCAGATCCGATTCATCCACTTCAACCATATCATCGTCGATGCTGTTAAAACGTTGCAGCACGTAATTGAAATCCACATTTCGGCCATTCAATTCGGCAAGTTGTTTGCTTTCACTGGAGGTTAAATATAGGCTCTTATTAATAAGGTTACTGAATTTGGTGAATTTTCTTTCTCTTATCATCTGATTCTCAAGGTACAGCCAGTAAGTCTTTGTTTTTCCCGAAGGATCCTGATTATAGCTTTTGAGAAATCTCATAATGGCCATATTATTTACCTGACCTGTTTCCGGATCGGTGAAAATACGCTGAATCATAGGATGTATATTCTCTCCCTGAACCATGTCCCAAAGTTCCTGTGAACTGATTTCAATACCCAGTTCTTCATATTCATCATTCATAACGTGTTCCCTGGTAAGCCGCTCCCACACCTGTTCCCTGAGTTGTTCCCGTGTCTCGGCGTCAAGGGTTGATTGACCCTGAGACATTTCATTGATTTCTATCAATCTATCTACTTCTCTCTGGAAATTCTGGTATGATATAGATTTTCCTTTTATTTCCGCTATTTCAAATCTATCGCCTCTTATGGCTGAACCTCCGCCTCTGAACAGATCTCCGAGCACAAAAGCAACCAATGCCAATCCGATAACCACGGATACAAGTACTCCCGCTCTGTTTCTTATTTTTTCAAGTGTAGCCATTGATTCAATTTTTATTTTAAATGTTTTTATTACTTGCTTTTATCGAAGCTACGAAGATAGAAATTTTATAGTTTTTTCTGTAAATCTGCCGGCTTCTTTTTCAGAATAAAGGTAAATTCATCATGGCGAGTTTCTTTTCCGCAGATGTCTGCGAAAACCATACATTGTTAAGGCAATTCCTGTAAAAAGGAGAAATACCAAACTGTTGTTCAAGTGATTTTCAATTGCTGCCTTAATTGCCAGAATAAAGCATAAAACAGCCATCAGAATCCAGATAACTTCTATAAAGTGAAGGGGTTTTTTATTCATCTTCCACTTCGATTGTTCCGGTAGTTTTTTTGATACTCCAGTTGGTGAAATTTTGGTTGGCTTCAAATCCTTTGCCCTGGATGATCCCATCTTTAGTGGTAATTCTTACGTATCGATCTGTGTGGATTATTTCTTTGTTTTGATCCCAGATTAGGTACTCTGTATTCAGCGTATCTCCTTCACTATTGATGGTCACTACGTTGTTTTTGGCTTCCCAGCGGTCATCGTTTTCGTGATAAATGGCATAATTTGCGGTTATTCTTGATTCTACGGTCTGGGTACTGTCATAGAACCGGACATTCAATCCGTGGGGAAAGATGGTGTGAGGTTCTTCGACACTTGAATAACGGTTGATTTCCGGGGAAGTTACTTTTACTTTTAAACGGCCGTTGGTTGTGTGCTTAATTGCAGCATTAGTCATAGACTGATCGGGGAAAATGTCTTCCTGACGCATCAGTTTGACTTTTTCAATATCTTCCTCACAGGCTGAAAAAAATACAATAATCCCGAATATAAGTGGGATTATTGTATTTTTGATCTTATGGAGATTGTAAATGTTTTTAATCAGAAGTTCTAACTGTTGTTGTTTCATTGATCCAACACCCTACCTCGTATGTGTCTCCAATTTCATAATCCTCGAAGAATATATTTTTCTTTTCGGGGAAACGTGGTTTGTATGAGTCGATATAACCCTGGGCTTCATCAGCAATTTCGGAATCAACCTCTTTTGCCTTTTGGAACTTATCTACTGCTGCCCAAAAAACCGCTTTCTTTTCAAACTCATCCTCTCCACACTCGTCGCTCGACTTGGCATACATCCTCCCTATAAGAAGGTATGGCTCGCCATTGTCCGGGTTAAGATCTATAGCTTCTCTTGCATGATCTCTTGCAGTAACGTTATCTTCCAGTTCCTCATAAGTTAATGTAGCCAACTCTGTGTAATATTCAGCTTTCTTTTCATCATCCCCGGCAGTCTCGATGGCTTTTTTATAATATTCCACTGTTTTGTCATAATCTTCCTTTTCGAGAAATAATTGTGCAATATGATGCGCAATTCCGTCATCCGGTTCAAGCTTGTTCAGCTGAATATTGGCTTCAAGATACAGGTCGCTTTCGGTGCATTTTGCATCAGTCAACAACCTGATAATATTATTGAGTTCATCAATGTCATCTTTTTCCTCCTCAAACCTGGGTTTATATAAAGAGATCAGATTATCGCATGTGGCAGCGCCACTGGTTTCAAATATCTTATCCAGAGTCTCTTCGGCTCTCTCCAGCATTTTATTGCCCGGATCCTCCTCAAGCTTCCTTTCCACAAAATCTAATGTTGTGGCGTAGTTGTCCATTAATGCTTTATCCCCAATCAGCTCATTTTCGTACAATTTGCGGGCTGTATTCACATAATTAACAAGGATAGCTGCACTTGATTCACCTCCCCTCAAATCAACGGACTTATCAAGCAGGTCATATGCTTTTTGGAGGTTCTCGGCGGAACTTTCTCCATATTTGATAAGGTCTAGGGCCTTTTTACCCGTAACGTACCCTTCCTGACCAAAATATTCGATCCTTTTGTCATAAAGCCGCATGAGACTATCCAGTAATTCTTCCTTTTTGTCCTGATCGTCAGTATCTTCAATATCTGAGACAAGCATGTCTTCTCCATGGAGATAAATGTTTTTTGAAGCACGCGGGCATTCGTTATAGACCACCTTCCAGTGCTCTAAAGCATCTTCGTAATTATTCTGTTTAAAGTACTCAACATAGAGGGAAAGATTCTTAAGACATCGAATGCTGTCTTTCCCACTTCCAAACTTTGATCCTTCCTCCGCTCCGGTTTGCCCGAAAGAGTGGAGCGAGGAAAAAAGGCTTATCAATAAAGTAATCAGGAGTAATCTTCTTAATGTATTCATCATTACGTATTTATTTTAAGTTATTTATCGATATTTTTGTTTTATGAACCAGAAATCTTGAAACGTGATATTAAAGTTTATCATTGCATAATTCTCTTCTATCAAATTATTACTGGTTGTACCCCTTCTTCCCAACTTCAATGCAAGGTTGAATTTTGTTCTGTTATTTCTCAACGGTAAACCTAACCCAAATGTTATGCCAAAATCTTTCAGTTGTTGATTATTTATATTGAGATAAGATTGTTTATAAAAAGCACCCAACCGATAATCAACTCTTTGCAGATAGCTCCTCAAGCCCTCTTCATCGGGGGTGTATTGCATTCCACCGCGCATTGAGTAACTGTCGGAAAGGTTGTCAAATTCTTCAAGTACTGACCAGTTTTGAAATTCGAAATCTGCTCCGAAAATAAGCTTACTGCTTTGGAAAGCAAAACCTCCACTCCATCCTTGTGGGTATTGAAATTTTGAATCTTTATCCTCATCTTTGATCTTGTCAATGGTATCTTGTCTGGTAATCCCCTGGTTATCTTCATACTGATAAAAAGAGAAAGATTCATAAGATTTTTCTAAGTCCAGGTTCGTGTTGAAATCGTGGCTAATTCCCAGAGTCAGATTATAATTATCAGAGAAGTTGAATTCATATTGAAGGCCCGTTTGAAATCGGCTTCCTCTGAGATGAAGATTTAAATTTTTTTGAAAACGTCCGCTATAAGGATCTTCAGGTAATATTGCAGTGGAATTATAGGTGGTATTGCCAAACAGATAAAAGTAATTCACACCCAAGCTCAGGTTTTCTGTTAAATCGAATGCATTACCAATATAAAATTGCCTGATGCCGCCTTCTCCTTCAAAGCGATTCACCTTTTCATCTATATCATTGGGATTGGTGGTATTTTTAACATGATAGCCCACCTGGCTAAGTGGTACTATACCAATGCTGCTTTTCCACCATCGGAATACGGGAAATCCTATGGCCAAATGATCGAAACCCATTGCCCGGCGAGTGATCTTCTTCTCAGAAGATCTCTGTAAGGCCGAGTTGGCATTGATACCCACGTCAAATATGAAGGAATTGGTATCTTGAGCTGTATAGGAAGCAGGATTTGAATAGTTGAGCACATCATTCATTCTGATACCTGAGGTAAGTGAACCAAATCCCATGGTATTCCCCATGTTTTGGTCTAACATTTCGCCCAGGCCGTATCTTGTATAGGGTGAATAAATGCCTTTTTGACTATAACTGTTCGTGCTGTAAAATAACGCCAGACTCAATATGATAAGGATCCATTTAAAATTCATAATATATTGTATTTCAGTATTTTATTTAATCCTAAAAGGACTAAATCTGATTCCACAAAGATGGGATATTTTAATTTATTATCAAAGAAATTACTATCTCCACCTGTAATGATTGTTATTAAGTTTCCGTTTTTAACGGATAAACTTTCTATATAATTGTTCATTTCAAAAATAATACCATTTTGTACTCCTCTTATAATGGCCTTATTTGTATTTTCCCCCAGCAATTCAAAATCTTCTTCTTTCCGGAGAAGGGGAAGCTGGTTTGTGAATTGATGCAAGGCTTGGTATCTCATGGATAAACCGGGCGAAATGTTTCCACCAATATATTCATTCTTTTTGTTTATGAAATCAAAGGTTATCGCTGTTCCTGCATCGATAACCAGGATGTCGCAACCTGGGAAAAGCGAGAGGCCTCCAATTACTGCTGCAATTCGATCCTTACCAAGTGTTTCGGGAGTCTGATAATGATTCTTTACAGGCAATAATGTTTTGGAGGTTAATTCGATATAATGGTTCAGATAATGCTTTAATCTTTTAGCTCCGGGTATAGTAAATCCTTTGACAGATGAAACGATCACATCTTTTATTCTGTAATGCAATACCAGCTGAAGAATCCTTTGATGAAAATAATTATTAAACCGTATAACCCGAAAGGGTTTGTTATTTTTAAATATTCCTGCTTTTACGGCGGAATTTCCTATGTCTATAGCTAAATTCAAATAGATCAGAATTCTACGAGAACTGCAAATTTATAAATTTTCTTTTATATCATTGAGAATTTTGAGTGCTTTATTTATATTATTTATGTTTTTGACAGTAAGGGTTAATTTTTTTCCTTCTTTCATCTGGAATAGGTCTTGATTCTTTTGCACATATTGGAGAATTCCGCTGAAAACAGGAGACTGGTAATAGGGTGATTCCTGGTTTGAAATAAAATGCACGACCATGTTATTGTTTTTTAGAAGGACTTTTTCAAAGCCCAGGTCAATAGCCAGCCATCTCAATCTGACTGCATTCAGTAGTTCCTGTGTTGGTTTGGGGAGAGCGCCGAACCGGTCCACCAGTTTTTCTTCAAATGCTTTCAATTGTTGCTCATTTCCGATATTATCAAGCTCTCTGTAGAGGTTGATTCTTTCTGATATATTGGGAATGTAATCGTCGGGGAAGAGAATTTCCAGATCTGTTTCGATTTGACAGTCGTTAATGAATCTTTGCTCGACATTTTGTTTTTTAAGATTTTCTTTTTTCTCTTTTTGAAAAAGGTCTTTGAATTCATTTTCTTTTAATTCCTGTAAAGCTTCATCCAATATCCGCTGGTAGGTTTCAAACCCTATATCGGCAATAAATCCGCTTTGTTCTCTGCCGAGGAGGTTTCCCGCTCCCCTTATATCCAGGTCCTGCATGGAAATATTGAAACCGCTTCCCAGCTCAGAGAATTCTTCAATTGCTTTCAGTCTTTTACGGGCTTCCGGTGTTACTGCCGTTAAAGGAGGGGCGAGCAGGTAACAAAAAGCTTTTTTGTTGGATCGGCCCACCCTTCCCCTGAGCTGATGCAGATCGCTTAAGCCGAAATTCTGGGCCTCATTTATGATCATGGTGTTGGCGTTGGGAATATCAAGGCCTGATTCAATAATGCTGGTAGCAATGAGCACATCATATTCATGGTTTACGAAATCAAGCATGATCCTTTCCAGTTTGGCCCCTTCCATTTGTCCATGGGCAACTACTGTTTTTACATCTGGACAAAGGCGGTTGACCAGTTTTTCAACTTCAGAAATATTTTGAATCCGGTTGTTGATGAAAAAAACCTGGCCGTTTCTTTCAAATTCGTAGTGTATGGCTTCTCTGATGATATCCTCATTAAAGGTATGGACTTCCGTAATGATTGGATACCGGTTGGGAGGTGGAGTGTGTATAATGGAGAGGTCTCTGGCTCCCATCAGCGAAAACTGCAAAGTTCGGGGAATGGGTGTTGCAGTAAGTGTTAATGTATCCACATTTAGTTTAAGCTGTTTCAGTTTTTCCTTGGCTGTTACCCCGAATTTTTGTTCCTCGTCGATGACCAGAAGTCCGAGATTTTTAAAATTGATATCTTTGCTGATTAACCTGTGGGTTCCTATGACAATATCCGTTCTGCCTTCGGCTATATTTTCCTTGATCTCTTTTTGTTTTTTATGACTTCTCAAGCGGCTTATATGCTCCACTGTACAAGGAAATTCTTTAAGCCTACGGGAAAAAGTTTGATAGTGCTGGAAAGCAAGCAGGGTTGTTGGCACCAGTATGGCCACTTGTTTGCTGTCAGCAACTGCTTTAAATGCTGCCCTAATTGCTATCTCTGTTTTGCCAAAGCCTACATCACCACAAATCAGCCGGTCCATTGGTGTTTCTTTTTCCATATCCAGCTTGGTGGCTTTGGTAGCAGCAAGCTGATCGGGCGTGTCTTCATAAATGAAGGAGGATTCCAGTTCGTGCTGTAAGTAGGTATCTTCGGAAAAGGCAAGTCCTTTTTTCTCTTTTCGCTGTGCATAAAGCTGGATCAATTCCTTCGCAATATCCTTGACCTTGTTTTTGGTTTTGGTTTTAAGATTTTTCCAGGCTGCCGAGCCCAGTTTGTATATTTTTGGGGGTGCCAGGTCTTTACTCTTATATTTCGAAATTTTATGCAAAGAATGGATGTTCACATAAAGTATATCGTTGTCTTTATAAATTAATCGAATGGCTTCCTGGGTTTTGCCGTTGATTTCTATTTTCTCCAATCCCCCGAACTTTCCAATACCATGATCTACATGGATCACATAATCGCCGGGATGAAGCTTATTAAGCTCTTCAATGTTCAACCTTTCTTTCTGTGAAAAACCCGACTTAATCTGAAATTTGTGGTAACGTCCGAAAATCTGATGATCAGTATAACAGCAGATTTGTAGTTCATGATCAATAAATCCCTCATGCAATGTTTCCAGAATGGGGGTGAAATGAATGTTGAGGTTGATGTCCTGGAAGATGGCATCTAACCTTTCAATTTGCTTTTCATTATTTGAGAGAATATAGTTGGTATATCCATGCTCCTGGTTCCTGATCAGATTGTCTGATAATAGATCGAAGTTTTTGTTGAAAGCCGGTGGAGGCGAGGAATTGAACGTTACAGTGTTTGACTCCGGAAAATGGCCTTTGTAACCAATTTCGACCCAATGGAACCTTTTGATTTGTTCTTCCAGGTGGGATTTTGTAATGATATATGAATTAATATTCTGATTGGTGTTTTTTTCAACGATCTTATCAAACAGCTCGGCAATCCGGCCGGATATATAATCGAATTCTTTGATCCAGATTACCGTTTTTGTGTCGAGGAATTCGAAAAATGACTGCCATTCGGATTCTTTTGTATACTCGTTTTGTAGTTTAGGTTGTATTATGGCTTTGTTAAGATTCTGAATTGAAAGCTGATTTTCAACGTTAAATTTTCGTATGGATTCCACTGCCTCACCAAAAAAGTCAATACGGTAAGGATGATCATCTGAAAAAGAGAAAATGTCAACTATACTGCCTCGTACAGAAAACTGGCCCGGCTCATAAACAAAATCTACCTGCTCAAAATTGTATTCAAACAACATATCATTCAGAAAATCCGAGGAAATATTTTCTCCTTGGTTGATCTCAAGGGTATTTTTTACCAGTTCCTTTTTCTTTATTACCTTTTCAATGATGGCTTCGGGGTAACTTATTATTAAGGGACTTTTATTATTTCTCACAGCGTTCAGCACTCCGGTTCTCAGTATTATGTTGGTAGGATCCTCCTGACCGAACTGGATGGACCGCTTGAAAGTGGAAGGGAAAAAATATACTTCCTGATCCGATAAAAGATTCTGAAGATCGTTATAGAAATAGGCTGCTTCTTCTTTATCTCTAAGCATAAAAAAATGAGGGGAATCTATGTGTTGTACCGTGCCGGCAACTAATACACTGTCCAGAGAACCAGCCAGACCCTTTACATAGGTTTTTGTTTGTTGATGTATATGGCCTGTTAACTGCTTAACTTTAGGATGATCCTTATATTGATTTGTTAGTTCTGATAGATTCACAGCAATATAATTTTGAGCGCAAAATTAAAATTATCCATTCTAATCATGAAAAATTTAGGAGATTAAAGATATTTGCAATGTATAAATCCAATTTTCAGGAGATGGTAATATATAAATTTGGCGGTGCCTCTGTTAAGGATGCCGGAGGGGTAGAAAATCTCAGGGATATTTTAGTGGCTGATGATGAAGCCCGGATTATTGTGGTCAGTGCTTTTGGTAAAACTACCAATAATCTGGAAGAAATAACCGATGCCATATATAGGCAAGATAAGCCAAAGTTTTATGATCAGTTTAAGAATTTAAGGGACTATCATTACTCAATTCTCAAAGATTTGTTTAAATGGCATAATGAAATTTATGAAGAAGTTGAATCCCTGTTTGATTCAATCAACCAGGCTTTTTCATATAAATGGGTGTATTATGACCATTTGTATGACCATATTGTATGTATGGGTGAGATTCTTAGTACCAAAATAATCTGTGCTTATTTGAATGTTCGGGGGTTAAATTGTCAATGGTTGGACATTAGAGAAAACCTGATAACCGATGGTGTTTTCCGTGAGGCCAAGGTGCATTGGGAAAGCAGTGAGAAGAGAATAAGAAAAAATTTTGTCCCTGAAAGAGATGAAGTAATCATAACTCAGGGGTTTATTGGCGGAACATACGATGGAGTCAGCACAACCCTGGGTAGGGAAGGGTCAGATTATAGCGCTGCCATTCTGGCCAATATGCTGGAGGCAAAGAAGGTGGTGATATGGAAAGATGTACCGGGTGTTATGAATGCAGATCCCCGTTACTTTTCGAATTCCAGTAAACTGGAGAGGATTTCTTTTCAGGAAGCCATTGAATTGGCCTATTATGGAGCAAAAATACTTCATCCCAAGACCATTAAGCCCTTGCAGAATAAAAGCATTCCCCTCTATGTAAAATCTTTTCTGGAACCTGAAAATGAAGGTACCTTGATTACTGACTACGAAAAATATGATGAAGATAAACCGATTTATATTCTTAAGAAATATCAGATACTTATTTCTGTACTTCCCCGCGATTTTTCATTTGTTTTCGAGGAAACGCTGAGCAAAATTTACAGTCTTTTTGCAAAATACAGGATTAAAGTCAATCTGGTACAAAATTCAGCCATCAACTTTACTTTTTGTGCTGATGAGAAAAACCAGGCAATCTTTCTGCTCATAGAAGATTTGAAAGAAGATTATAAAGTGCTGTACAATAAAGGGCTGGAATTGTTAACCATCCGGCATTATACCGAACAGATTCTCAGAGATGCTCAGGGAGGCCGACGTATACTGGTGGAGCAGCGTAGCCGGCATACCGCCCAATTCCTTATGGAGGGGAAACATTAGAGACTGTTTTTAGTAGCGTCTGAATCATTTTATGTCCCCAAGTATTAAACGTAAGGAAGTATGGTTCATATGAACTCAAGCTTATTTGTCTTGTACTGACTTATTCAAATATACTTTAAAAGCCGGTTTATATCCTCTGAACTTTCCGTTGTCTTTATAAACTTCATAGGCCAGCATTATAGAATGTACTTCTTTTACCATTTGGAGCTTGTCGGGATTAAAATACCATTTTTCTTTGAATTGGATTTTACCGACATTTGATCTGTCGAATTCCTCCTTGTTTTCCAGTTGTTTAATCTGGTCTACGGAAAGTTGCTTGTCTTCAAAATAATCATAGGGTTGAAGTTTGCCTGAATAAACGGCTTCAAATATGAAATCTACCAACTCCTTGCGGTCAAATGAACGCAGCCATTTCTTTTGCCAATCATCTTCATTATTCCTGGCTTTAATCTCTACTCCATAGTTGATCGAGTCGGCAATACTGATGAATTCATTGCTTATGGAATCGGTCTGAATGGATTGTTTGCTTTCTCTTTCCCACTTGTGTTTGCATCCCATTATTAAGATGGCAAAAAGCACAATTAACATCCAGTTTCCTGTGTAAATAGCAAGGGGTGATTTACCTTTCAAAAGTGAGTTTTCTGGCGTTTTTTTCTTCATTGATCTGCCCGTTTTGGTATGCAATTTTTCCGTTGATAAAGGTATGGGTTATCCGCGAATTGAATATCCGACCTTCAAGAGGTGACCATTCACATTTATATAGTATATTGTTTTTATGAATATGATATTGTTTAAAAGGATCAATCAAAACAAGGTCTGCCCAATATCCTTTCCTGATATATCCTCTTTTGCTGATTTTGAAAATATCAGCAGGAGTGTGACACATTTTGTCTACTATGGTAGACAGGGAAACTTCCCCGCGATAGTAAAATTCGAGCATCGCCAAAAGGGAATGTTGTACCATCGGTCCTCCTGACGGTGCTTTTAGATAGGTATTGTCCTTTTCCTTCACCAAATGGGGGGCATGATCTGTAGCAATCAAATCAATTGCATTGGTATTCACTCCGTCAAGCAAAGCTTTCCTGTCGCTGGCTTTTTTTATGGCAGGATTCCACTTGATACGGGTGCCATATTGTTTATAATCCCTTTCGTCAAACCATAGATGGTGGATGCAGGCTTCGGCGGTGATTTGCTTGTTGGAGTTGAACCGGGTCTTTTCCAACAATTCCAGTTCTTTTGCCGTACTAAGGTGAAGGATATGTAAGCGTGTACCGTATTTGTAGGCAAGTTCAACTGCCAGTGATGAGGACTTAAAACAAGCTTCTTCACTTCTGATGAGGGGATGGTACTCCACAGGGATTGCTCCATTGAATTGTTCTTTATAGTATTGTGTATTGTTTCGGATGGTTGTTTCATCTTCGCAATGTGTGGCTATGAGAACGGGAGATTCGGCAAATATTTGCTCTAATGAGGAGCTATTATCCACCAGCATGTTGCCGGTGGAGGCACCCATAAATGTTTTAACCCCGCAGATCTCACGGGGGTTGAGACTTTTTATTTCCGCAATATTTTCGTTGGTTGCGCCAAGATAGAAGGAGTAATTGGCAAAGGAATTTTTCTCCGCAATTCTGAATTTTTCTTTCAGTTGATCCAAAGTAACTGCCGGAGGTTTGGTGTTTGGCATTTCCATATAGCTGGTAACTCCTCCCGCTATTGCGGCTTTTGACTCTGAATAGATATCACCCTTATGAGTAAGTCCCGGTTCCCGAAAATGCACATGATCATCAATCACTCCGGGAATAAGAATCTTATTTTCTGCATCGATCACTTGGCTTTGTTGTAAGACGGGTTTGGGTAAATCTCTTTCGATAAAGACTTCACTGATCTTACCGTAATTGATTAAAACAGAACCCCTTTTTTTTGTCTCTTCATTAACGATGAGTGCATTATATATCAGAATGGGTTTCATATTTTTTGTATTTTTTAAACAAACTTCTGATCTTCATTGCTATTACTCCCCAAACTGCCTCATTAAAGATTCCACCGCTCATCTTGGAGGTACCTATGGCTCTGTTGGTAAATATAATGGGAATTTCAACCAGTTTAAAGCCGTATTTCCATGCTGCGAACTTCATTTCTATCTGAAAAGCATAACCGATCATCTTGATCTTGTCAAGGTTTATGGTTTCAAGAACTTTGCGATGGTAACATACAAATCCGGCGGTGGTATCCTTTATTTTCATCCCTGTAACGAATGCTACATACTGGGATGCAAAGTATGAGATAATTATTCTCCCTATTGGCCAATTGACTACGTTGGCACCGTTTTTATAACGTGAGCCAATAGCCACGTCTGCCCCGTCATAGGCACATGCGTTATATAGGCGTGGCAAATCTTCGGGATTGTGTGAAAAATCTGCATCCATTTCAAATATATAATCATAATTGTGTTTAATGGCCCATTTAAATCCGGTGATGTATGCCGTTCCCAACCCCAGTTTTCCTTTCCTTTCAATAAGGAATAATTGTTCCGGGTATTTCTTCTGAAGGTTTTTTACGATCCCTGGTGTACCATCAGGTGAATTGTCATCTACCACCAAAATATGGAAAGGAACGTTTAAGGAGAATATTTTTTCTATAATTCGATCTATATTACCTTTTTCGTTGTAAGTGGGAATTATAACCAGATTTTTATCCATTATCATTTCATTCCTTGATTATTAATGTAATAAGTTGATATATTTGGCTAATATAAGATAATTATTTAGAAATACAGTTTACAAAGTGAGATTCTGAAAAGAACGTCACAAATAATGACTGGGAAACAGTTGATTAGACATTTTTCAGAAAAAAAGTTGTAAAAGTGTTGGTGAATCTAAAATCTACACTATATTTGCACCTCGCATTAACGATGGTTCTTTAAGTAATTAAGTGCGGAAAACACAATAAAACCAAAAGAAATCGTGTTTGAATGGTGAGAGTTCACAGGAGATTGCAAAAAAAAATATTTTAAAAATTCATTAAAATATTTTGAAGAGAAACTCACAGTTATTATCTTTGCAATCTCTTTTGAAGACAGGAAAAGAAAATTGGTTTTTTAAGATTATTATAAAGTTCTTTGAAATGTTGAGATAGAAGCCAAAGGTGGAGTGAAATAAAGCTCCGTCAGACAGTCAGGTTCAAACCATTTAAGATTTAAATACAACGAAGAGTTTGATCCTGGCTCAGGATGAACGCTAGCGGCAGGCTTAACACATGCAAGTCGAGGGGTAGCGGGTCTCTTCGGAGATGCCGACGACCGGCGTACGGGTGAGTAACGCGTATGGAACCTACCTACAACAGGGGTATAGCTTTCGGAAACGGGAGATAATCCCCCATATTGTTTACCTGTGGCCTCACGGGTAAATAAAAGCTAAGGCGGTTGTAGATGGCCATGCGTACCATTAGTTAGTTGGTAAGGTAACGGCTTACCAAGGCAGCGATGGTTAGGGGTCCTGAGAGGGTAGTCCCCCACACTGGTACTGAGACACGGACCAGACTCCTACGGGAGGCAGCAGTGAGGAATATTGGTCAATGGGCGCTAGCCTGAACCAGCCATGCCGCGTGCAGGAATACGGCCCTACGGGTTGTAAACTGCTTTTCTGAGGGAAGAATTCCCTGTATTCGTTACAGGGTTGCCGGTACCTCAGGAATAAGCATCGGCTAACTCCGTGCCAGCAGCCGCGGTAATACGGAGGATGCAAGCGTTATCCGGATTCATTGGGTTTAAAGGGTGCGCAGGCGGTGGAGCAAGTCAGTGGTGAAAGCCCGAAGCTCAACTTCGGGATTGCCATTGAAACTGTTTCACTTGAGTGTAGTCGAGGACGGCGGAATGAGTTGTGTAGCGGTGAAATGCATAGATATAACTCAGAACACCGATTGCGAAGGCAGCTGTCCAGGCTATAACTGACGCTGAGGCACGAAAGCGTGGGGAGCGAACAGGATTAGATACCCTGGTAGTCCACGCAGTAAACGATGATCACTCGTTGTTGGCTACCTGGTAGTCAGTGACTAAGGGAAACCGTTAAGTGATCCACCTGGGGAGTACGTCGGCAACGATGAAACTCAAAGGAATTGACGGGGGCCCGCACAAGCGGAGGAACATGTGGTTTAATTCGATGAT
>JBNJFN010000016.1:0-23219 GCA_051746885.1 Bacteroidota bacterium
CTATGCTTACTGAAAAACAAAGAGGAAGTCAGAATTTTGTGGTGAATAATCCGACAGAGGTAAGTGAGATTAATGAAGATTGCCATATTCTGTTTGTAGGTCACTGGCAAAGCGAAAAATTCCAAAATGCCCTTGAAAAGGTAGGAGATAAAGGAACCCTGGTTGTGACAGAAAAGGATGGTTTGCTGGAACAGGGTTCGGCCATCAATTTGGTGGTTAAAAATCAGGAAATTGCTTTTGAGGTAAAAAAATCGAACATTAGCAAATACAATTTGTCATATAGTAATGATTTGACCAGTCTGGCGGAGCGGGTAGTGGATTAGTAAAAATAATATCATGTTTCATTGCAATGCTTTTTAATTGAAACATCGTTTGAGTTAGGGGTTTTACGACTCCTCCTCAGATTCCTTCCTGAAGAAGGGTGGCTCCCTCTTTCAGGAAGGATTTTTTTGGCACCCGTTTGTTTGACTTAAAATTGTTTTGATCTCATCTGCTCCTATCTCACTAAAATCCTTAATGATTTTCCAGACCGAAAATTCTGAAAGTTCTTTTTTATTGTGGCTGGTAGTAAGGGCGACTACGATCATTCCAGCCCGAAGTGCAGCTTCAACTCCGAATAATGAATCTTCAAAGACCAGCGTATGCTCTGGTATCACTTCCAATAACTGAGCCGCTTTTACATATATGTCGGGGTTGGGTTTGCCTTCATGTACCATGGATTCATCAACCAGGACATCAAAATAGTCATTTATTTTTAGCTTTTCCATGATAAAATCAATGTTGGTACGCGGTGCCGAGCTGGCAACCGCTGTTTTAAAACCATATTGTTTTTTGATTTTCTGTAAAAGCGGAATAAGCCCGTTTACAGGATCAATATCCTGCTCAATGATATCCCGGTAGATCCGTTCTTTTTCTTCTCCCAGTTTTATGGCTTCGTTTTCCGGAATCTCACGCTGAAAAAAGAAGGAGAGATACTCTTTGTTGGTTTTGCCGAACCCGATTCTGTCAAAATCTTCTTCTTTAATAGGGTGGTTATGCTTTTGGCAAAAGTCCACCCATGCTTTGCGGTGAATGTGTTTGTTGTCTACAAGAACACCATCCATGTCGAAAATTACTGCTGCATTTTTATTCATATACCAACTGTTTGCAAATCACTTTTGCTTTAAACATTTAGGGCGATTGTTCCAATTTTCTGATTCTGCTACAACAATACAAATCTTTAAAAAAAATCCAAAATGATTGACTGGTTATTTATAAAAAAACAAGGAGGTCGTTGTTAAAATCACTTGTCTATCCACTAAATTGGAGGACAGTTTTCTTTTTACGCTTTAAAGTTGCTTTTGCTTTCTTCAAGCTGGCTGCCGCTGCTTACAATGCCATTTCCCAATTAATTTGCTAAATCTTTCTCCTTTCAATTTGCTTCAGCAATACAGTCCGCTGCTTTCAGTCACTCAGTCCCTTATTCTTTCACCGTTTTCTGCATGCCTACACCTCCGGCGGCTTTCTCTTGGCTTTTTTCTCCGAGTGTTTTTTCTTCTCCTCGAGTCTTTTCTTTTTGGATGCCCGGGTGGGTTTGGTCGGTTTTCGCTTTTTGGGCTTTTTGAGTGCTTTCTCCATCATGGAATAAAACTTTTCAATGGCCTCCTCCTTATTTTGTACCTGCGATCGCTTTGATTCGGCTGTGACAATCAGTTCACCTTCTTTGGTGATCTTGCCGGAAAGTTTGTGCAGCAGCCTTTGTTTTTCGTCCTCATCTAATACTTGTGATTCATGAATGCTGAAGCGGAGCTCCACCTGTGTTTCCGTTTTGTTGGCATGCTGCCCTCCCGGACCTCCGCTGCGTGAGGTGTTGAACTGAAACTCCTTCTCAAAAGGCCGGTTGCGGATGTTTAGGTGTGCCATGGGTGCATGTATATCTGTCGGTACAAAGATAAAAAAGGGGAAAGCTTTGAGCAAATCGGAAAATGTAGGGTATGGAATGTAAATTTGATATGGTGGGGGATTTTATACGATCCATTTCGGTTCATTTTCATTGCAATGTGTTTGGAATTGGGTATATTGGGGATTGGTAAAATGATTGGTTGGATACGTTGGGGGTTGTGCCAACATGATTTGTTCTGTGGTGGGAATGTTGGGATCCGGTCCATAGGGGTTTTATTATGTTGGGATTGTGTCGTTGATAGGGTTTTGTTCCGTTGTTGGTTCCGTATATTGAAATTCGATCCGTAGGGGTTTGGTCGGTCATGGGTATGGTATATTGGGATTCGGTCCGTAGGGGTTTGGTAGGTCATGGGTATGGTATATTAGGATACGGTCCGTAGGGGTTTGGTAGGTAGAGACACGCCGCGGCGTGTCTCTACAAACGGCACCTGCCAATACAAATGGCACATGCCCATCCAAATGATAACCCCATATCAACGGTTTACAGCAATCCAAATGGTGACCCAATACAAACGGCACATTCCATTCCAAAATGGCATCCAACAATCCAAACGATAACGACATATAAATGGTATACAATCCTAAACAAACGGCACCCAACCACGTATAAACCGTATACAAACAATTTAAATGTTATTCACCAATTACAACCGGTATAACCCCAAATGGTATTCCGATATAAACGGTAACAAACGACGTCCATAAATTCAAACGGACAACGACCCATTTTAAACGCCACATACCCATTCAAATCCAACCCGTATAAACCCTATGTTGTTGTGAATGCCACAAATATTGGGGTATATCCGGCCAAATTGTTGGATTGGTATTTTTCCATGCATTTCGGGTTCGTTCCGTAGGGGTTTGGTCGGTCATGGGTATGGTATATTAGGATTCGGTCCGTAGGGGTTTGTTCGGTAGAGACACGCCGCGGCGTGTCTCTACAAACGGCCCGTACCAATACAAACGGCACATACCAATTCAAAACGACACCATCCAAACGGCATCCACCCAATCCAAAATGATAACCCCATACAAATGGTATATATCGTCAATACAAATGGCCCGTACCCATCCAAACGATAACGACATATAAATGGTATACAATCCTAAACAAATGGCACCCAACCCCGTATAAACTGTATACATGCCCAACCAAACGTTAATATCCCCTGTACATATGGTATACACACAATACAAACGGGATAATTCCATATCAATGGTATACCACCCATACAACATCACAATCCCGTTCACATAACATGACCCACAAATGTGTCGTTCAAAAATCACTTAAAATTGAGGTATAGGGCAAGATTCTCGGGGCCATAATCAGGAAAGCAGAACAGATACAATTATTTTTTAACTGATTGATTCATAATAAAAAAACCGTTCCCGGAAAAGGAACGGTTTTTTTAAAATTATTAGCTTTTGTTTATTCTTCTTCCTGGCGAACACCTGTGCCATAGTAGATGTCTTGGTTTAGAACATCGCCAGGACTTACGTTGTTTGTGTTTCCTGAGATATTGGTAGAATGACCCCGGCCGGGATTACCATGTCCATCCCAATCGTAATGCGGATTATCAATTCCGCTGTTCACGTAATCATTTACATTTCGCACATAACCTTCACCTTCAGCTTTCTGAGTTATATCAGCAGAAGAAATGGTTCCATCGGTATCCACTTCTACAATAAATTCAGCTCCTGATCCATAATCTTTTAAGGAATTGACAGTGATTTCCGGTGGATTGGCCGGATCATATCCTTCACCATTTGGATCAAGATAGAAGTCGGTTATGGTACTATCCTCACCATTAGGCTCTATATCATCATAATTAAATTTCATTTTTACCTGCTGACCTGTGGTAGAAGAAGTGCTTATTTCGATTACCTCTTTTGCCTCAAATTGAGTAATAGTATCTCCGCTATAACTTGGATTATCTGGATAAATTGAACCTTCATGCAGTTTGGTTACTCCATCGAGAGATTCTCCGATATCATTTCGCTCAACAAGAGTTTCATTCTCATATTCCTTATAGGTACCGGAGAATTCGGGTATGCTTTCATAACCTGTACCGTTATTTTCTATGTACAATTTGTGGTAATTCATGAACCTTACCTCAAGTATGGCATCTGAACCACCAAGAACTGATAAATCCAGAGTGGGAGCTGAAGTATAAAGTCCCATATCATTAGAAGGTTTGACATAAATATTGGTAATGGATGATGAATCGGCTCCAGATTTACTAATCTCCACTGTGGCCCATGTAGTATCGTTGTTGATTCCTTCAGACATTGGTAAGGTAGTATCTGCACTATTTTCAATATGATATCCTGATCCTCCCTGAACGACGTCTATTTCATTATCCTCAATCTGCCAGTTATTATCGAATTCGGTGAATTTAGTTCCTTTGGCTTCCACACCCAATTCAAAATCTGATCCTGTTTCAGGTGGAGCATCAATGGTGGCAACTGCACTGGGAATAAAAGGTATATTAGTTGGATCATAGTGATCTGCATAATAAACAGTGGGTTTGGAAACCACTTTGTATGTTCCCTCTTGCATTGCCAGCGTCTGTGTGGTATCAATTCTGTTGGGGAAATTTACTTCCAGATTGTCCCCTCCATCTGCATTTACCGGCACTTTGATGGAATATTTCCCGTCTTCATCCGTGGTGCCAACGAATGATTTTTCTATATTGGCGCCTAAATCGTGATTGACCACTTTTACTTCCTGGTTGGCAAGCTTCTCCCGCTGCCGGTTGGTCAGGTCGGTTTCAAGGGTCAGTTGACCTTTGACCGTAGCCAGGTTGTCACTATCCAGGGAATAAATCTTCAATGTTTTTGAGATCTGGCTTTCCCTGTAAGAATCTGTTGAAGCATCGATGGTAAAGGTAGCCTTGGTGTAGTTGTCTTTGCTGACATAAACACTGATATCCCCTCCAATCTTCATATCTTCGAACATCACATAACCGGAGCCATCAGTGGTTTTTTCCACAGTTGAAGAGGATGCAGAGTCTTTTAATAATTTTACTGTAGCCCCTTCAACGCCATCTGCATGAGATGAACCGTCTTGAATGGTAAAGGCCATATCGATTGTCTGCAGTGACTCCATGGCATCTTTTTCTGTGAATTGGTCTTCCTCGCATGAAACGAGGATCATTGCTCCAAGGGCAATGAATAGCATGAATTTAAAAATGTTTCTCATAATCATAAAATTTTGATTTAACATAAGTTAGATATTTATTATACAATGTAATTGATTTTAAAATCCGAAACCCAATGTGAAGTACATGGAATGGTTTTTCAGGTCACCTTGTATCTGGGGTATGCCAATGTAGCTGTATCCCTCGTATACCGGGTTAATACCGTATTTATAGCGGGCGTCAATGGTCAGAAACATATGGTTTGAAACATCAAACTCAAAGCCTATTCCTCCGATGGCTGAATATTCATAACTGTTGATGATGGAGGATACGTTTTCTTCCCCTGTATAGGTATGGAATTCTTTACCGCTGAATACAGTGCCTTCTGTAAGCATTCCGCTGTGCATGTTGTATGAGAAGGCAGGCCCCAGGTTCAGCTTCAGGCGTGTGCCTTCCAGGTCAAAGGAAAACTGTGCCAGAAGCGGCACCTCCACATTGTGCATACGCAGGTATTGGTTTTCTACTTTTTTATCATACCATGAATCCTCGAGGCCGTAATACTCGGGTACATCAAAGTTGGTGATCCTTCCACCCTGCTGGGAATAGTTGGCTTCGAGTTGCAGGGCAAAAAGTTCGCTGAAACTATAACGGAAAAAACCGCCTGCCGTATAGCCTTGCGCATTATTGGTATACGGCTGCTGGTCGGTAAACTGGCTAAGCGTGGTACCGAACTTGCCGCCGAAACTGATCGCCGTACCCGATGCTTCGGAATCCGAATCATCATCCTGTGCAATCAGCGGGTTACCCGCCAATATAAATGCGAACAAAACGAGTAAAGGAACGATCTTCCTTCGATTGCTGTAAGTTTGAATGTTTTTCATCATACGTATGAGTTTATTTGTTAGAAATTTATTTAATACTGTATTTTGCTGACCTTTGAAAACTCAGCTCCTGAAATCCATCAAAGTACACAAGGTATAATCTTTTGATTCCTCTAACGGGAATAACCTAATTGTTCCGACGTTACGTAAAGGGATTGATAAAGTTTCGAAAAGTCAGCTTTTAAATAAATCAAAAAAATAGTCCCCGAATAATATTATCCGGGGACTATTGAAATGATCTGCCTTATGAATCACCCTATTCCATACTTTCCAGGTATTTATAAAGTTCGCTGTCGGTTGAAAGGATGACGGTTGTAGTGGTATCGAACGTGTTCTCAAAAGTTTCCATGCTTTTACTAAAGCTGTACAATTCTCTGGCGCTACTGGATTTGTTGTACGCTTGGGCGTATATGTTGGCCGCTTCGGCGTCGGCCTCCCCTTTGATCGTTTCAGCCTTTCTGTAGGCTTCTGATTGGATCTGGTTCAGCTCCCGTTCTTTTTCTCCGTTGATCCTGGAGGCTTCACCTTCACCTTCTGACCTGAATTTATCGGCAATACGGTACCTTTCGCTACTCATGCGTTCGTAGACACGTTCTCTGACCTCCTCCACATAATTGATCCGTTTGAACCTGAAATCAAGTATCTTGATTCCCAAATCCCCGGTTTGTTCGTTGGCAGTTTCCTGAATCATATTCTGGATTTTTTCCCTGCCCACATCAATATTGGGAAGAGAATCTTCGATCAGCTCGCTTATCCTGCCGGTTGTATCAGCCTCCCGGTTGCTGTTCCTCACGGCCTCTTCCAGGCTATGGCTGGCTATCCGGTCCCTTGTTTCTCCGTCGAGGATATCATCCAGTCTGCTTTGTGCACCCCGTTGATTGGTGAGGCGCTTATAGAACTGCAGGGGATCCGTAATCTGCCACCGGGCATAGGTATCTACAAAGATAAATTTCTTTTTCTTTGTGGGAATCTGATTGGGATCCCCATCCCATTCCATATAACGTTTTTCAAAGAAGTTCGCCTTTTGAATAAAAGGAGTTTTGACTTTCAAACCGGGTTCGGTCACCGGATCGCCAATCGGTCTTCCGAATTGCGTTACCACAACCTGTTCGGTTTCTTTTACAATATAAATGCTTTGGGCTAAAACAATGATGCCGACAATGATGAGGGCTATGATTAGGATTATTTTGTTTTGTTTTTTCATGGTCATGTACTTTATAATATCTGATAATGTGCTGTTTTATTTCATTTCCTTTTTAAGTAAGGGGATCATATTGTTGTCTCCTTCTGAAGTGATGACCTTGTCTCCCAGTTGTGGAAGAACTTCCTGCAAGGTTTCAAGATAAATTCTTCTCTTGGTTACTTCGGGGGCTTCCACATACTCATCGTAGAGGGCGTTAAACCGGGCCACCTCACCCTGGGAATTATTTACACGCTTGGTTGCGTATCCCTCGGCTTTTTCAATGGTTTCTTCCGCCTGGCCTCTAGCCCTGGGAATCACTTTGTTGTATTCGGACTTGGCCTCATTGATCAGCGTTTCTCTTTCCTGCTGTGCTTCGTTCACTGCATTAAAAGCCTGTTTTACAGATTCCGGAGGGTTGATATCCTGAAGTACCACCTGGGCAATTTCAACGCCCAGTGAATATTCCCGGGCCAATTCCTGTACGAGAACTTTTACCTCACTGGCAATTTCGGCCCTGCCAACGGTCAATACCTCATTGACCGTCCGGTCACCCACAATCTGCCGCGTTACTGCTTCAGAGAGATCCCTGATGGTATTGTCGGCATTACGAACCTTAAACAGGTAGTTGTAAGGGTCACTCACACGATATTGAACAACCCATTGTACATTGGCCAGGTTTAAATCACCCGTCAGCATGATGGCTTCATCTCTTGTGACCGAACCTGTGCGGGTATATTCGGTTCTGACATCAGCCTGTTCGGTACGAAAGCCAAATTCTTGCTTTTTTTGCCTTTCTACAGGTACTTTGTAAACTTTTTCAGCAAATGGGATTTTCGTTTTTAACCCGGAGGAAACCGTTCTCACGTGCTTTCCGAAACGGGTTACTACACCTACTTCTTCGGCACCTATCTGGAAAAAGGCACTAAATCCAAGGATTAGAAGTATAATGACCGTAATAATGGGTTTGTAGTGTTTTTTGATAATTTGTTCTATCTCGGGTGCATTGGATTCTTGGTTAGCCATAAGTTGATTGTTTTAAGTTAAATTTGACGCAATTTACAATTAATAGCGTGGTTTATCAATGCAACAACAAATTCATTTCCGAATTGTTTCCAGATTTCTTTTGTAATATCTACCAAACAATTGTTTGAGAAATCCGTTTGATGATTACCCCGCTCCAATTCCCGTCAAAAAATCATTCAGCAATTTGTCGAAAGATTCCGGGTTTTCAAATTGCGGACAGTGCCCTGCCTTGTCTATGAATTGCACGTTATTTTGCCACAGGGTAGGCAGATTCAATTCTTTAAAATATTCCCCATTGATAAGCTGATCTTCTTTGCCGTGAAAAATGGCCAGCGGATGTTTCATTTCGCTTATGATTTTGGTTTCATCCACTATTTCCCCTTTAGAATAAGATAATCCCAATCCGGCCCGCATATCCGGATCTGAATGGCGAATGGCTTCCATGAGCAGCTCAGGGTCTTCGTGTCCTTCTCTTACACACGCATTGGCCAGCGAATGGATCTCTTCTTCGGTCAACTCTTCTTTGTACACCAGATATTGGGCCGGGTGGTCCAGAAGGGTTTTCTCTGTCAGGGGTGGTAAGGTAAAAGGCGGAGCACCAAAGATGACCATGCCCAGCATGCGATCCTTCAGTTGTGGATAAGCCTCCATCAGGATATGACCACCAAGGGAGTGCCCTGCAAATACAGCTTTTTCTATATTCATTTTGTCCACAAAGGCAATAAAATGGTCAATTAACCCCTGAAGTGTATAGTCTTTCAGGGGATCATCGGAGTGGGCTGATTGTCCATGACCGGGCAGATCAAGTGCAATGAGCCGGTAATGGTCTGCCAGTAATGGGTCGGCGAACTGCTCAGAGAAAATTTCTGAAGATAAAGAGTTTCCATGAAGTAAAATGACGGGTGTACCGTCGGATCTGCCTTCATACCAAGCCAGATCCAGGTTCTTGATTTGAATGGTTTCCGGATGCATAATATTTTTTGTTTAAAAATACTGATTTTTTGGGAAACTTTCAAACTCTAATCCTTTTTAGCCTGGATCATTCATAAATCCCGCTGAATATAAAGCGGGAAAGATCCATGCCCGCCTGCAAACTTTCGGCGGGCAGGCCCGCCTGCAAACTTTCGGCGGGCAGGCAACCCCGTATTAGAAAAAATATCAATTTACATTTTTTTTGCCTTTATACTTTTATCTCTCTATAAAAACCATTTATTTTGACTTTTTGAATGGAGAAAAACACAGGATGCATAAGCTCAACATCAGCCATTTATTGTCAGGAGGATTGATAACCAACTATTACTGCACTTCCGGATGCAGGCATTGTTTGTACGGTTGTTCTCCCCAATGGGAAAAGGATTACATCGATCAGAGGATGACCAAACAAGCGATGCAGAAAATTCTATCCCTGGGATGCCAGGCCATCCATATTGGTGGTGGGGAGCCTATGCTTAATATTTCTGCTTTGCTGAAAGCCGCTGATATTGCCAAAGCACAGGGTATGGGAATTGATTATGTGGAGACCAATGCGTCGTGGTACATTAATGAGGAAAAAGCCATTGATACCCTCGGGCAATTGCGGGAGCATGGCATTTCAACTCTGCTGATCTCCATGAGTCCTTTCCACAACGAGCACATACCTTTCTATAAGACCAAGGGGTTAATAAATGCTTGCAGGAGCAGCGGAATACAACCGCTTCCCTGGATAACGGATTTTTATCCGGATATGGAGGCTTTTGATGATCAGGAGCGGCATTCATTAAAAGAGTACGAAGAAACTTTTGGAGCGGATTATCTGCATAATATTCCCGGACGTTACTGGACCCATCTTGGAGGCCGGGCGGTGTATACCTTCAAGGATATTTTCCCTTTGCAGCCGCTGGAGGAGATTCTTGCAAATCCCCCTTGCGATGAACTGGACGATACCTCTCATTTTCATATCGATCTTTATGGCAATTATATACCGGGATTGTGTTCAGGGTTAGCCATTCGAATGGAAGATCTGGGACGTCCGTTGAATGAAGATCAATATCCTTTCATTGCCATGCTCTATAATGAGGGTATTCAAGCTTTTTTTCAACATGCAAGGGAGGTATACGGATTTTCACCTCAGAAGGAATATCTGAATAAGTGCCATTTGTGTAACGATATACGCTTGTTTCTGATTAGGGAGAAGCATTTGGATTCTCCTGAACTGAAGCCTGACGGGTATTATCAGCAGGTTGATGAAGCCGCATAAAGATAGTTGGCAATGGGCAATTGGCGGTTGGCAAGCTAAAAGATGCTGCGAACACGTAGAACCGTAACCAGGCTTGATTCAATTACACCTGAAACAGAAGGTGAGGGATATTATGGTATAGAGTATACCATTACGAAACAGGAATAATATTCTTATCCGTTATATTTCTAAGAATCAGTTGGATCAAGATATTGGAGAAACGATGAATATGACTGGCAGATAAAAAAGTAACAATAAAACAATAAAACAGGCAATAATTCGTAATAAACCATATGTAAAACTAAAAAAAGAGAATTGTATGAAGTTTAAAATTTTAGGAAGTTTAGTTATTGGAGCAATGTTGTTAGTAGGATGTAACCAAGGAGGAGATCAGCAGGAAGGTGACGGCAGTGACCAAAGTGGTACTCCAGAGGAGCAGCAACCTTCTGCCGATGAGCAACAGATGCCCGAACAGATGGAGCAACAGGGTGATATTGATGTAAGCGATGAAGAAATCGAGCAATTTGTTTCTGCAGCAAATGAGATTCAGGAATTAAATCGTCAGATGCAGGAAGAAGTAGGCGATGCGATCGAGGACGAAGGCATGGACCGCCAGCGATTCGATGAAATTCACCGTTCTCAGCAGTCTCAGCAACCAGGCCAGAGTGGTCAGCAGGGGGACCAGAGTGATGCAACAGATGAGGAGATGGAGCAATATCAGAGTATAATTAAAAAATTGCAGAATATGCAGTCCGGATCGCAGAAAGAAATGCAACAGGCAATAGAGGACGCTGGGTTATCGATGCAGAGATATCAGGAAATTGCTAAGGCTGCACAAATGGATTCGTCTTTGATGAAAAAATTGCAGGAGGAAATGGGTGGTAGCATGGGGCCCCAATAATATTTCCCCACATTATGATTGTTATCTCTTTCATGTAGATTCGCTTCTTTAACTGTATGAAATGTAAATGAGTGGTTTGCAACTGATCACTCATTAATAAAATTCAGAGTTCCTGATTCAGGAGCTCTGAATTTTTAGTTCACCTCACTTTATAATGTTGGAATTTTTTACCAGGATATGATCTCTTCACCGGGTATCTTGGTTCCCATGATAATAACATCTCTGTCTGTGCAAACACTTATCATATAATTGTAGACGGATTTACCGGGTTTTTCTCCGGGTTTGCTTTCAGCATCAAAATGGGTCAATGCCTGATTCAGAAAATGATCTCCCAACTCTTTGGCTCTTTCCTTTGTGGTTCCTTTTTTAACAATCAAAGCAAGGGATACCTTTTTGATTTCATCCTGTTGTACGACCAGAGCTTCTTGAACTTCTTCATAATCCTTCATCCCGGAGATTACTTTTACTTTTTCTTCCTCATTAACCTTGGGAACTTCCCGGGAGTCTGTAGTATCTTTGGTTTTCTGAACCTGTTGTGCGTTTAAAGATAACGATAACCCGATTAATAAGCAAGTAATTATATATTTCATAGTTTATTTATTTTGGGAGTTAAAAATACGATATAAACTTGAAAATTCAATGATATCGTTGAGATTCTATAAACTTTTAAAACACCACTTATAATTTAGACTGATTTATCCGGATAGGTTTTCCAAATATTGATGAATTCAGATAAATATTAATTTTTCCTATTTAGATTCCGGTTGTTCTGTTAAAGTTCGACCGGTATTTTTCTTGAACCTTCCTACGGAATTTTTGTTTGATTTTTTTAATAAAGGTTTAACAGACTCTAAAGATTTATACATTGGAAGTTTTATACAAATTCAATATTGCTTTATGTTTATTGTTCCGAGGTTAATCAGAAAAGACAGGAGTTTGATATGTTTTTATAATTACTTGTTAAAAAAATAAAATCATTATGGAGTCCTTAATCCCTTCTCTCAGTCAAGACCAGATTTTATGGAAGCAATTTAAAAATGGTGACCAGCAGGCATTCACAAAAATTTACCGGGATTATTATCCCAGATTATTGAATTACGGCTTAAAAATCAAACCCAACGAAGAGTTTGTGAAAGATTGTATCCAGGAGATATTTTATGATTTGTTGCAATACATCAACAAATTGGGTAATACTGACAACATATTGTTCTATCTGATTGCTTCGTTGCGCAGAAAAATTTTCCGTAAGCTGAAGTATGATTTCTCATTCAGGATTGATGAAAATCCTTATACTACCCTTGAATTGCCTGAAGATTCTTCGGAAGATAAGGTTGTTGATAAAGAATGGGGGCTCATACGAAAAAGAAAATTAAAAACCCTGATTGATGCGCTTCCTCCCAGACAAAAGGAGGCTATGCTTATGCGCTTTTTTTTGGATTTGGATTATGAGGAGATATCCGATGTCATGGAGGTTAATGTACAATCAGTGAGAAATTTGGTTCATAAAGCGATTAAAATTTTGAGGGAACGGATCACGGAAGATTTTTATTAGCGACTTAATGCAATGTATATTTTTCAATCTTGGTTTTAAGTTCCAAATGATTTTTTGCCTTATCATTTTCCAGACCCGGATCAAAACGAGTATTCGGATCAAACCGTATACAGTAATAACCCGCCTTTCTGGCAGCATTTACTCCATATTCCGAATCTTCAATAACAATACATTCTGAGACCTGTTTTTGAATTTTGGCTGCAATAGGGAAGTATGTTTTCTCAAGGTTATTGTTTTCGCAAACTTCCCGTCCAAAGATCCATTTGAAATACTTCTCAATTCCCAGGTGATTTAATAGAATCTCAAGGTTTTTGTAAGGATTAGCGGAAACCATTACCAAATCAAACCTGTTATGGAAATATTTGAGCGTTTCTTTTATATCGGGAAATGGAATTACATATTGCTCCAGATTGGTAAAATGTAATTGGTGTTTTTTTTGTACAATCCCATCAATTTGGTTTGAACCAAGCTCCGTGAAATTTTTTTTAAGAAAAGCCTCGGTGCTTAACCCAATCAAATCTTCCATAGAAAAGTGACTTGAGAAATCAATCCCATATTCTTTAAGGATGTCACTTAGTATATAATAACGTGCCAGATCGGTATCTGCAATTACTCCGTCAAAATCAAATATTAAACAACTAATTGTGTCTTTCATCTTATTCTTAATCATTAATTAATAATTGTTATATCAGGAATATATACCATGCCCGTATTATCAATCTCTTTTTTTTCGAGCGTTAAGAAATGCCCGAAACTAATGAAATTTTATCAAATAAATGGTATAAGAACCATTCATGAATAAATCAGGTTGGATCAATGCCGATACATGCACCATAATTTATTAATTTTGAAAGATACATTAATATAAATCTATGGGGAAGCAATTAACCTTGAATATTGTATTTCAATTAATTTAAAAAAGAAGGCATTATGGAAAAACGCATTTGTAAAAACAGTGGATTGGAATTGTCGGTATTGGGTTTGGGGTGCTGGTCATTAGGAGGAGGAAATTACTGGGGTAAAAGGGATCAGAAGGATGTGGAGGAAATTGTTAAAGCTTCTGTCGACCTGGGCATTAATTATTTTGATACTGCAGAGGTATACAATGAGGGTAGGAGTGAGATTTCTCTCGGACAAGCCATACAGGGAATACCAAGGGATAATATTATTATTGGGAGTAAGGTCAATCCTTCGAATTGTTATCCCGATGTGTTGGTTCAACATTGCGAAGATTCGCTGAAAAGGCTGCGAACGGATTATATTGATTTATATATGATCCATTGGCCAATACATCCTCATTCTCTGCGTCATTATACAGATGATGAAAACATCATCAACAATCCCCCCTCCATAACTGAGGCATATGAAACTTTAATGAGGCTAAAGCAGCAAGGAAAAATACGTTATTTCGGAGTCAGCAACTTTGGAAGGACCAGGTTGGAGGAATTGCCTGATTTGAGCAATATAGCTGTAAATCAGCTTCCATATAACTTATTGTGTAGGGCTGCTGAGTATGACATATTAGATATATGCCAGCGAAATGGTATAGGAGTTATTGGATATATGGGGCTCATGCAAGGCATTTTAACCGGAAAATTTCCTGATTTTGACAGCATACCTCCCAAAAGACGTCGAACAAGGCATTTTCATCATAAACGTACAGTAGAATGCAGGCATGGAGAGGAGGGTTGTGAAGCGGAAACCTCCCAGGCACTTCAAGATATAAGAAAAATATGTTACGAGACGGGATATTCCATGACTGAAATATCCATAAGGTGGATCATTGCCAATCCTTTAATTGCTTGTACTTTGGTGGGGGCAAGTAGCACAGGGCAATTGGAAGAAAATGTGAAAGCAGTTGAAGAGCCTTTTTCTCAGGATATTGTTGAGGCATTGAATAAAGCCACCCAACCGTTAAAGGAGGCGCTTGGAAATCACCTGGATTATTTTGAAGGTGCTGAAAACGACAGAACCATTTGAAAATGAATCTTATTTTCCTGCATCCTAATATATATCATATTGAATTGTTATTTATTATTTTTTAAATTTATAAAATTTGTAATGGGTTCGATATGCATAAAGATCTTACAGTATAAGCTAAAATTATACCTATGAAACAGCGGATTATTCTTATATTTCTGTCATTACTGTTTACAATAGAAGCCTATCCTATGAATCAAGATACCGTGTTGATGAAGAAGTTGCCCGAAAGTACCGCTTCTTTGCCTGTTGAATCAGAAAAGGTCTACGAAGTCGCGGAAGAGCTTTATGACTATATAAATGGCGGGGCGGAGCTTTACTTGAATTATGGATTCAGGAAACTGGCCCAGCGAATCTACAAATTTGGAGAGGAAAATGAGATCAAAGCAGAGATCTTTGACTTGAGCGCCCCGAAAAATGCCTACGGTGTATTCTCCTATTCCAAGGATACGGCCAACATGGAAATAGGGCAAGGGGGACAGTATCTCGGTGGATCACTTATATTCTGGCAGGACCGGTATTTTGTTTCCATTTATGCCAAAAAAGAAACAGATGAGATCAGGGAAGAGATTCTTCATATGGGCCGGAAAATAAGTGATGCGATAGGTACCACCGCTGAGTTACCGGCGGTTTTTAAGGTCATACCGGAAAGGTCGCTCGTAAAGGGAAGTACATTTTTCTTTTATCACCATGCCTGGCAGAATAAATTCCGATATATCTCTAACGAAAACATTTTTAATATTGACGATCATGTGAATGCCTTGCTGAATCAATACGGAGGTCCACAAAACCGTTATTATCTCCTTATAGTCGAATATCCTGACAGGAAACAGGCCCGCAAAGCCTGCAAAAAGGGTAGAAAGAAATTTTCCAAAATTATAAAGCGCAAACGTGTTGGCCAGGATGAAGATGGCCTTTGGATGGGCTGTGATACGGAGGATCAGTTGCTGATGTTTGTTATTGATGCTCCTTCGAAAGAAGAGGCTACTTATTTGCTCGATCAAACGGCAGAAAATTATACACAGATAAAATAAGAAAATTTTTAACAGCAAAAAAATATCACTGTTTTTCCTTATAAATACCGATTACAATATCCACCTAAAAAACGAGCCTTATGACAACAAAAAAATTAACCCGACGTGAAGCACTGAAAAATATGGCCCTGGGAGCCGCTGGCAGTCTCTTTCTAGGGTCTCTTCCATGGAAAGCTTTGGGAAAGAAAAACGCTAAAAAATCGAAAGTGATCCTGATACGCGATGAAAATCTGTTGGATGATTCTGACAATATTAACAAAGAGGTGCTGCAGGCGATGGTTGACAAGGCGGTTCCAGCCCTTACCGGCGATTCGGAGGTCAGCAGCGCCTGGAAGAAGATTATCAACCCGGATGATGTGGTGGGGATCAAATCGAATGAATGGAGCCGGTTACGCACACCTGTTGCGTTGGAGCAGCATATTAAGAACAGAGTAATGGATGCAGGTGTAAGTGACGATAACATCAGCATTGATGACCGTGGCATTTTAAAGAATCAGGTATTCCAAAATGCTACGGCACTGATTAATTCACGCCCGATGCGTACCCATGACTGGGCAGGAGTCGGCTCATTGCTGAAGAACTATATTATGTTTCATCCAAAACCATCTGAATATCATCCGGATACTTGCGCCGATCTTGCTGAGATCTGGAAAAAGCCTATGGTGAAAGACAAAACCCGTCTTAATATTCTGGTCATGATTACACCTCTTTTTTACGGTGTAGGACCGCATCATTTCAACGAAAAATATACCTGGAAATACAACGGGCTTATCGTTGGTTTTGATCCTGTAGCCGTGGATGCCACAGGACTTCGTATCCTTCAGGCCAGGCGTAGGGAATTTTTCGGGGAAGAAAGACCCATCAGTCCTTCGCCTCATCATATCGAGCTTGCCGATACAAGATATAATCTGGGCAATGCGGATCCCAATAACATCGAGCTTGTGAAGATGGGCTGGGAGGAAGGGATATTGATCTGATAAAATTTAATGTATTAAAAATCCAATAGGTTTTTTATGCATTACAAGCTACCAAGAACGGTATCCGGAGGAATCGTGTTGTCCTATAATTGTCAACCCCTTTTTTCTTGAATACATTCCGTTTGAACGAACCGAGAGGGCAGCCGTGATCAGTCGGGAGATTTTCGGGGATAATGCTTTGGTTTATCAACCTGAGTTCTTCCGCCAATTCCGTAAAATGGGAATAAGAGGCAAGCTTTCTTTAGATGATTATGTTAACCGGGTATCGAAAGATGTTTTGTCCTGTAAGGTGGAATTTTTTAATACAGGCCTGGCACCCTACCAGATGGAAAAGCATTTTATTCGTTTCTCACTGCCAATAAGAATATGGATTGATAGTAATTTTACAAATTTAGCCTGGTTTTGATGATCCACCATTTTCGCGCTTTGGCCATAACAAGGAAGGGCAAATAATGATCGGGGCCCAACAGGGTATGGAAAAATCCAATTGGTGCTGCGGTAAGCGCCAGAAAATTAGCATCTTCTACCATAAAGAATGGGTTTTATAAATATGAATCCGGTTTAAAAGTTTTTATGTATAATAAAAGAAACCGGTAATAAAAGAATGAATTCCTTTGGAGTGTCTTTATATACCCTCATAAGAAATCTTGTCTCAGGCCGGACGATAAACCTTGATGGGATTCGATTTGCCTTTCAGCATCATTTTCCTGACGAATAGATATTTTTCCGGATTTTTTAATCTTTTTATGGTGTGCTCAGATATCCGGATGGTGCCCGGATCAGCTGATTCTTCAATCCGGTAGGCGGTATTGACTACATCTCCTACAACGGTCCAGTCTTTTCTTTCCTCACTGCCAATATTACCCTGAATCAGGTTTCCGCTGTTGATGCCCATCCTGATATTGATTTCGGGGAGCTTCATAGCTCGAAGGGTGTGGTTTAGTTTTTTTAATCCAGTGGTTATCATATAGATAGCCGCTTGTATGGAGTCTTCAGCATCGTTGAAAATTGCCATAACACCGTCGCCCAAAAATTTGTCAATGTCTCCGTGATTTTTTTGTATGATAAGGGAAGTAAGAGAAAAATAGGCATTCAGCATTTCCACCACTTTTTCCGGTTCCAGCTTTTCCGATAAGCCAGTGAATCCTACTATATCCATAAAGAGAATGGTGAGGTCCCTATTTCGACCGCTGAAATTATAATTTTCATGGTTTACCGATCTGACAACCTGTTTGTAAGTGGTTTCAGAAACATACTGCCGGATCACCTTTTTGAATTTGTCCTTTAAATGCTGTATTTTCACTTCAGAGGAAACATCCCGGAATATTTCCACACCCCCCACAATCTCTCCTTTTTCACTCTTTAAAGGGACCATATAGGCAGCAATGGGAATTCGCTTGCCCTTTTTATGTTTTGCAAATAGTTTGGACTCTGTGGTTTGTCCTTTCAAAGCCTTTTCCAACGGACATCCTTCCCTGCAAAGATTATGACCGTAATAATCCTGATCATTTAATGAGTCCTCCCCACATTTACTCCCTGTCATTTCCTCAGGAGTGTAACCTGTAATGCGTTCCGCGCCTTTATTCCAAAAGATAATGGTTTTTTTCTTGTTGACTACACAGAGCCCTTCATATAGAATGTCAAACCATTTTTTGGTTTCTTCGGAAATCAAGTTGTGTTCATCTACAATCATAGCCGGGTAAAGTAGATTCCACAATTGTTGTGGAATATAATTTATAAGATGGATTCACTCAACAACAGGCATTGTTTCTATATAGCAATATCTGATTTATGATGAGTAGCATTACAAATCTAATGATTTATTCGGGCTTTATGTTGATACGTAATTCCTTTTTCAAAGGTTATTATAAATCGATGAATGAGTTAAAGATACATCAAAAATTTTCAGAGTATGAAAAAATCATTAATTTTACCGACACTTGGTAGTCATTATATTTACTGAATATAAGTTTATTATACCTTTTTTAACTTATGACTAAATTTTTGGTTACATTGTTGTTTTCCCTGTTATTCTTCTCGGTTACCGGCCAGGAAAGGAACTTCCTGCTTTGGAACACGAACAATCTGGAAGTTCAGCTTACCGACAAAACGTCAGTTGGCGCCACTGAAAAAATGCATTTTGCACCTAAAACAGGAAACATTAATTTGAAATTCGGAGATATTTCAGTAGATCACGAGTTCAGTAAATATTATGAAATGGGAGCAGTGGGGCGTTTACTATGGATTAGGCGGGATTCTGGCTGGCTTCTGGAAAAACGTGCCATGATTGTTGGAGATCTATCAATAACGTATAAACAGTTTGAATTCGATTTTTCAAACCGATTGGAATACAGAATGTATAAAGATATTAGCGATCATTTCAGGCACCGACAAATGTTTTCGGTGGAAGTGCCCCCTTTTGCTTGTTCATGGTTCAGTATTTATATAGGTGAGGAAGGTTTTTATCGTTTTGACGGGGAAAAATTGCACCTTGCAAGGCTTCATGCAGGTACCAAAATTGTATTTAACAAGCAATTTGAAATGAAGGTGTATTATGTATATCAAAAAAGCAAAAAATTATCTCAATGGCATACTTCCGATATTCTGGGTATAAACCTGGCGGTTGACCTTTAAAATTGTATTTTCATATCCACTTATAAATGAATCTCTTGGGGGGCAAACGGAGCAACAATCAAAAATTTGTGACCCCACTAGGAGTCGAACCTAGATCGTCAGATCCGGAATCTGATGTTCTATCCATTGAACTATGGGGTCAAAATGTTGTATTCTAAATGCGGTTACAAAATTATAAAACTTACTTTATTTTGTGGCATGATGCCTTCTAATTTGTTAACTTCCATATTAAAATGAAATAGGTTTTGATGCTTTCGTTGATTAATCCCCCTATTGTTTAATTTGCGTAAATACGGCCCGATTGATTCTGATTCAATAATTAATCGGTTGTAGACCGAGGATAATTTCATCAAATATAATAAATTCGTAGAACGGTTTTACAGGAATCCCTGGAAATGTTATGAATTGAACTTTTTAGTTTAATACCAGTCATATAAGTGTAATTAAAACAATCGTGCATGAAACCATTGACAGAAAATGAACTTACACGCGTCTCAAAATTCACCGTCACTTCGGCAGAAACCGATATGTTTTCCCGCATTCAGCTTGGCGCTTATGTCAACTTATTGATTCAGGCTGCTATTCATTCTGCCGATGATATGGGATATGGATTTAAAGATCTGGCAGAAAAACAACTTTTCTGGGTTCTTAGTCGCCTGACGACAGAGATCTACCGACCGCTTGAATGGCACGAAGAGGTGGAAGTAGAAACATGGGCAAAAGGGCTGAATCGTTTATTTTATTTGCGTGACTATGTGGTCCGCGATGGTAAGCAAAATATCGTTGGCAGAGGTACTTCAGGCTGGCTGGCTGTAGATCTGGAGACCAAACGTCCGAAGAAAATTGAGGGGGTGGAAGCCGACCTTTTCGAGTATCTCAAAGACAAACATGCGATGAATGAGTTGCCTGAATCTCTCGGTTCGGTACAAGATGGTGAACACTTTAAGGTACAATCTTCCTATTTTGATATCGATCTGAATCAACATGTCACCTCTACACGCTATATTGACTGGATGATGGACACCTTTCCCCCAGAGTTTCACAGGGACCATTATCCCCAAAGGCTCTCGGTGAATTATTTGAAAGAGACTAAACCTCTTGAGGTCATTAATATTTTAAGGAGTCAGACAGAGAAAGCATGCTATTCTTTTGAGGGGATTAATGAAGGTGCCGATACAACTGCTTTCAGGGGACGAATTATTTTTTAGATTAAAAATGATACCAACTGATTTTTTTGAAATATTGCGATATGTGATTCATTATGGGTTACACCTGTTTTTGCCGGGTCTGGTGGCGTGGGTCTTTTTCAGATCGCAATGGAAGCGTGCCTGGCTGATCATGCTGGCTACCATGCTAGTAGATCTGGATCATTTACTGGCGGATCCCATATTCCAGGCCAACCGCTGCAGCATTGGATTTCATCCGCTGCATTCTTATTATGCTATAGGCGGATATGGGGTGATGGCCTTCTTTGCTAAAATCCGGATTGTAGCCGTTGGTTTGATTCTTCATATGATAACCGATTATATAGATTGCTTGTGGATGGGAGAGGTACTCACCGGATAGGAGAGAATGTCTTCATTTTATTATAAATGAGATGTTTTGTCATATAGCTCCATTAATTAATTTATTTTATACCAAATGTAATAAGTAATCGTTTAACTAACAAATGTTTTATTATCATCAGTGATGTAAACCATGGAGTAACAGCTACGAGATGAAGCTAATTGTGCATTTATATGATAAGGGGCGGATGTCCAATGGGTAGTCAGCTGAAGTGATAAACATGAGCAAATCTGAATTAAAAGAAGGTTATGATAGAATTATTATTACTCCTGAAATGGCAGACAAATATGGGAAATTAGAAAGAATTTGTTTTCACTAAACATAAGGTGCTGTTTTTCCGTAAAGGGTTTATAAAATTCAACTTCTATCTATGAAGAAAAGCCTGTTTCTCCTGCTATTGTTTCTTGTTTTCTATTCCTGTGGTATCTTCCGTTCCCGCATCGACCTAAACCAGGGAGGAACTAAAGAGGAAGCTTATTACGAAACCATATCTTTTGATTATATTAAAGATAAGATCATCCTTCCAATTACCATCAATGGCAAAGTCAGGCGTTTTATATTTGACACCGGTGCTCCTACGATCATCAGCGAAGCCTTACAAGAGGAGTTAAATTATGATACCCTTCGGAAGTCACCGGTTTCTGATGTCAATCAAAATAAGGACAGTGTAACTTTTGTGAAGGCTGATCATATAATACTGGGAGACTTGGAATTCAGCGGCATTCCAGCAATGGTGAACGATCTGGAAGTTTTACCCTGGACCTGCTTCAATGTGGATGGATTCATCGGCAGCAATCTGTTAAGAAATTCAGTGGTTCAGATTAACAGAGAGGCAAATGAATTGGTAATAACCAATAAAATCAATGATCTACAAAATGTAGGAACAAAAAGCAGTATGGAACTTGACAGGCAAAGCTCTCCTTACCTTGGACTAAGCCTTGCCGGCGAAAAGGACAGGTATGTATTATTTGATTCGGGCAGCGATGATTTTGTGAATATTAACCTGGATTATTTTGAAACGTTACAAAAACACGAGAGTGACTTTAACGTCGAAAGAACAGGTTATGGGAGGGGTGTTATGGGTATGTTCGGTACCGGAAAAAAAGAAAAGGTGTATCGTCTGGAACTGGATTCTTTGAGTTTCGACCAAACCATCATTTCTGATCCGATAGTGGAGGTCACCAATACCGGCAACAGGTTGGGGGCAAAAATATTGAGATATGGCATCGTGACACTCGATTATAAAAACAAAAACTTTTATTTCTCGTCTCTGGACAAATCCATTCCCTTTGAAATAGAGAAGAGAGTTGATTTGGGATTTCGTCCGGTTATACGAAGGGATACCTTTGAGGTAGGGCTTGTGTGGGAAAACTCCCTGATTGATAGTCTGGGGCTTAAACCGGGGCATCAGATCATGCGGATCAACGAATATAACTTTCAGGATTCTCTCAAACAATCCTTTTGCAAGACCTGGTTAAATAATACTTTCTGGGAAGCTGAGGTTTTTGATATCATATATATTGATGAAGAAGAAAATTTGAGAAGAATTAAGATAAGGCGGAAGACTCGATAACAAATGAATGAATGATTGAAGGATTGAATGATTGAAGGATTGAATGATTGAATGATTGAAGGAGTGAATATGACTCAGAGCAAAGAGCGCAAAACCCGGGGCTCAAAGCTAAGAGTAAAACTCACTATTGTTCAACTTTCCGATCCCCCCTGTTGCTAGTGTATTCACCACTTAATTAGTTTAGTTTTCTTTTCATGAGTATATTATCTACAAAACGAATTTGCCTGGATATATTTTCTTTGCGGTCTCTGCGTCTTCTTTGCGGTCTTTGCGTGAGACATCTTTTAAAGAGGCTTCACGCAAAGGTCGCAAAGATTTTCCACGCCCGCCTGCCGACGGGCAGGCAAAGCGCGCGAAGAATTTTTTTTTAAAGTTTGAGTAACTATAACAAATTGGTGGTATTAACACTAGTGATAACCCGAAACTCGAGACCCGAGACCCGAGACATTCAATAATCATCACTCTTCCCGTTTTCCCGTTTTTCCCGCTTTCCCGTCTTCTTCCTCCCAATCAACCAATCGTCCAATCATCCAATTCCGCCTCCACTTCGTTCTGGCGGGCATTCAATCATTGTGTTAGAACTGATGAAAACTCTCGCCAATGAACTTCAACC